>CAYGIU010000087.1:0-3554 GCA_964350015.1 uncultured Gammaproteobacteria bacterium | reverse complement strand
GCTTAAAGGAATGGGTAGATTTGCGGCAACGCCAGTTCGTCTGCCGGCCAAAGCCGTTGCCGAACGTTGGAACGCGTTTCAGGGACAGAGAGATTCAGCGCGCAAAGAAAAAATTCAAGCTTTTGGTGAACGCGCCTATGGTCGTTATAACACTGCTAAGAGCGCGATAAAAGCTGCGCCAAAGGCAGCGGCTCGAGCAACTTTTGAAACAGCTAAAGCCTGGACACCAAAACCAGTTAAAGAAGCTATCGGCACCGTTGCAGAAGGTGTTAAGTTTGCAAAAGATACTTTGACCTTTAAAGATTATCGTGAAGCTCGTGCTAAACGTCGAGGAATTGATAATCGTCGCCGGGCTGCTTATCAAGACGAAAAAGGAGTATATAAGGATGCAGCTGGACAAGAGTTTAATCAAGTTGATGAGAACGGATTTTACTATCGTATGGCTGATGTTGATAAGACAGAGATTATAGATAAGAAAGATAAGGATGGTAATAAGATTGAAAAGAAAGATGCGGAAGGCAATGTTATTCCTGGTCAATATGAAACTGAGGAGGTTGTTGTGTATAAGAAGGATAAGAGTGGTAAAAAAATTCCTAAAATGGATCCGTCAGGGAAGCCTATTCCTGGTCAATATGAAGCAGAAAAAGTTACTAAGAAGCAGATGGCGAAAGAAGAATGGGGTGGCACTGAGCATTATGTAGAGAAGATGAAGGATCGTGAATATAAAGTTAGTGGCAGTTGGACCAACTCAATGAAGGATGCCTGGGCTTATTCTAATAAGCGTAAGGAAGCCGAAGTTTCTAAGGAACAGCAGAAGATGAGTGATGCTGGTTTGAGTTCAGAACAATTAATCCAGACTTTACAGGCAACAGCTAGTAATGATAAACAGCGCATGGCCGCTGCTATGACCTTGGCGATCAAAGAAGGCTTTAAGAGTAATGATCAAATTAAATCCGCTGAACAAGTGCTTGGAAAAGAGAACAACAGTATGCTTTCTAAGAAGTTCAACGATGATGTTGATAAGAAGCAGGCGTATGTTCATTATGATATGAAAACAGATGTTGGGCGAAAGCAATTTGAAAAGCGTTTGGCTGATGGCAAGATTGAAACCCAGCAAGATAAAGCCTATAAGGATCCGGACGTTATCAAGGCCTACGCCAATGTGTATTCAGATAAGGAATTCAAGAAAAAGATGGAACAAGTCGGAGCGACTACCAGTAAGCATGACGATGCAAAGAGAGAAGGTTATAAGAACTTTATGAAAGTACAGGCACCAGCCTTCAATGACAAGGGTGATTTAGATAAGACTCGTAAATACGCTAAGGAAGATGGAGATTTGAACAATGCGTTGCAGGGTCATGCTGGTGATTTGGCTATGATGAAAAGTATTATGAATGAGTTGGTTGAAGGAATGTCAACAGGGGATGCTGTTAAACTAAGATTAGATAGCTTTAAACCGGCCGCGGATATGCATAAGGATGCAGGAAAACAAGCAGACTATGAAAAGAATTATCGAAAAATTTTAACTGATGCGTTCCGGAATTCATTTAATAAATCAGACTTTAACTCTATGCTAAAAAGTAGGACGGCTGATAAGAAAGTAAAAGAAGAAATCGGAAAGATTTGGACTGGTGATGATAATTTTGAATTAAAAAAATATAACCCTGGACCCGCCGAAGATATGGAAATAATTGAGAATAATTAAAAGTGTATATGACTGATATTCAGCCACAAGTGAATACATTACCACAACAAATTCAAGATATTTTATATTCTCAATATCAGCGTATTTTGGCGTATAAAATTCGCCATAAATATAAATATCCAATAGAAATTCGCAATGCCGTTGAAGATGTTGTCGCTTCATTGTTTAATGGATCGCAGAAAATTTCTGATCTGGCATCAGTTTTACAAAATACGATTAAGAGTCCTAAAGTTGATTTTGCAGCCTTAGCTCGCGACATTGTTGGTATGCGTTTATATATCGCAACGCCGTATTTTAAGCAGCTTGGTCAAGATATTGAAACTTTTATTACAGTTAATGGCAGTATTTCAGAAGAATATAAAAAGAATGCTGAAATATTTAAACGGGCTATAGCCGATGAAAAAGCAGGAACTTATGATCATGACGATTATTTTCATGCCGATGAGCCAGAGATGCCAAAGAAAAGTAATGCTCAAGAAAACGACGATGAGATAATTTTGCCGGAAGACTTAGATTCTGAAACGATGAAAATGCATTTGGAAAAGTTTTTTGAAGAGAGCCTTGATGACTTGCTTTCAATGGAGAATAGTCCGGTGCTTAGCGAAATAAATGAAAATTTAGCGACTTCTTTGTCAGTAAATGAACATTTAGCTAGAGAGTTAACGCAAATTTTAGAAAAAAATCAAAGTAGAATAGGGGAGACCAATATTATTCTTGATGATAAAGAATTACCACCAACTGTAAGTAACTGGTTGAAAGACTTTTTCGGCGTTGCCGGAACTGAGCATTTCGATACTTTAAGTATCGCAAAATATATTATTTCTTCTGAAAACGCCAAGAATTTAAATCCGGTAGATCAAGCAAAATTACGTCGTTTCTTAGGACTTTATTACAATATTAATTTCTTCCCGGCGCCCTTCAACGCTTTGCCGGTTTCCGAATGGGAAATCATTCCCGGCGTTAATGTATCAGTAGAAACTAAAACTGAGCCGGCGATTCCGGCGCCTATTATTACTGAACGCCCGGGACCAAAGCCAATAGAACGTCAACCTAAATGGAGTGTTCCAAAACCAGCGCCTGCGTCTGTAGCTCCAACTCCAAATATTGCCGTTAGTCAGAATGACAGTGCGGATATTATTGAACTTAAAAAAATGTTAGAACAATATCCGGCCGGCAGTCTTGAGCGATCGGCTATTGAAGAAGAATTAAAACTGCTTGAACACAAATAAAAAAAGATCTTTCCATGCTGTCTTATTTGCAAAAATTTAATACTTTAGCGCCCGCCATTAAAAACGCCGTTGCTTCTCCCGAGGCCACGGCGCGAATTGCTGCATTGGGTAAAAAGTATAATCTTGAATTAGCTTCGGTTGTTATGAAGGTCATGGCCAAAGAAGTAAAGCTTGATGGCCTTAGTGCATTCTTAATTAACCAGCTATCAATTCCGGCTGAAACTTCTCGTAATTTAGAAAAAGATTTGCGTAAAATTGTTTTTGCACCAGTCATTGATTTCTTACTCAGTCCTGATACTAATGCCAAGCTTGTCTTTGATCAAAGTGATGAGCACGAAGTAAAAACAAACGCTCAGGACTTAACAAGTCTTGATTATGACTCGCAGGTTGATGAAGCGCTGGAACGCGTTGTTACAAAATCTCACATCAGCTTTGCCGATCCTTTGGTCAGTGGAAAATTTAAACAAGTTGTAAAAACCTATCTACGCGGCGCTCGTGATAAAACGGCTACTCTTGAAGCTTTAAGTAAGGCCGCGGAACTCGGAGGAGTTGCTTTAAGTCGTGATGCTGCCGATCGCGCTCTTGGTGTTGCTGATGCAGAACTTTTTGCTTTGAAGAAA
>CAYGIU010000086.1:0-3757 GCA_964350015.1 uncultured Gammaproteobacteria bacterium | reverse complement strand
CGAGCCGACGATGTAACAGCATAAAGAGAAGCAAGAAGTTAATAATCATGGCGATAGAAAAAGCCAACGCTAATCCGGCGACGCCCAAGCGCGGTGCTAAATAAATTGATAAGACGACGTTAACCACCGAAGAAACCAGTCCGATATAAAAAGGTGTTTTTGAATCATGCTGCGCGTAAAAGGCGCGAGCTAAAAGCGGAATTGCTGCTTGTGCAAATAAAGAAAAGGCAAAAAAACCAATTGCATCAATCGTCATAATCGTATCCTGCCAATTGAATTTTCCGCTACCTAATACTACGCGGACAATTTGCGCGCGCAAAATAATTAAGGCGACCGTCGCCGGAATTATAAAGAATAAAATTTGACGCAAGGTTTTAGAAAGCCGCTCAATAAACATTTCATTATTAGTCGCGGTTGAAAGTAACGGGAAAACCGCAACGGCAAATGAAATACCGAAAATTCCAACGGCAAAGGATTGTAAATTATTTGCCAAATTAAATACCGTTAAAGATCCTTCTTTCATTCCCGAAGCAATAATTGTAATAACTACTAAATTTAATTGCGTTATTGCCAAACCAAGAGTTCGGGCACTCATCATTCCATACACTGTCCGCAACGCTTTATCCTTCCAACTGCAAATCCATTGATACTGAAAGCCCAATCGAATAAGCGATGGAATTTGAACAAGAAAATGCCCAAAGGATCCGATAACAACGCCCCAAGCCAAACCATAAACACCGTAGTGCGGCGCGAGCCAGATAGCACCAACAATAATTCCGATATTATAGATAACCGGAGCAAACGAATACATGAAAAAACGATGGAAGGATTGCAAGACGCTACCAACAACGCTTGATAAGCCAAGAAAAAATGGCGATAAGAACATGATACGAGTCAAGTTAGTAATTGTTTCTTGCGCTTCGACACTAAAGCCCGGTGCGAGCCAAGCGGTTAAGGAAGGAGCGAATATAATTCCAATTCCGCAAACGAGAATCAAGGTAATGGTCAGAGTATGAAAAATATTATTAGCTAGGGACCAGGCTTCCGATCGCTTTTCTTTTTCGGCGGCTAGCTTTGAAAAAACCGGAATGAATCCGGCTGACAATGCTCCTAACACTAATAGATTAAAAACTAAATCAGGCAAACGAAACGCCGCATAGTACATATCAAGCGTTTCTCCGGCACCGAAGCTCGAAGCTAAAATTCTATCGCGAACGACGCCGAGAAGACGACTAGCAATCGACAAAGCGCCAATAACAAAAGCCGCGGCGGCGACGCCGGAAACCGGTGCTCTAAATAAACGCTTAAGAGGGGCAATCATATTAAATAAGTTTTCGTCCGATCATCGAGCTCGGCGCTTTTAATCCAGCCAATGCTAAAATGGTCGGCGCAATATCAATTAATGATCCGATTGGCGTAACGGCGCTCAAATTTCCACCGGCCGGTTCGGGCCAGCCAAGATTAAATCCTTGATACACTTTAGAAACTAATGAAATCAAAACCGGATTTTGCGAATGAGTCCGCAAACTAAGTCCCGTTGCCGGATCAACCAATCGTTCTGCAAACCCGTGGCTTGAACTTATAATTAAAATACCGCCAACGGCCTCGATAGTTTCAGCCATTGCTTTTACCGCCGCATCCATCGCTTCAACAACGGCAATAACTTCTTCTTTTGTACCCTGATGAGCAATCGTGTCAAGTTGCGATAAAGTCACGGCAATAAAATCATAGTTAGCACTATTTACTGATTCAATACATAAACGCTTTATCTCGCGCACAGAGTCGCTTAGACTCGCGACAATATTATTATCAACGGCAATCGGTACTAACTGCCGTTCAACGGTTTCATTATATAAAATTTTTCCACCATCAAGCCAAAACCCGGCTCCACTGAATCCGGCACTGTCGCCTATTCGTAATTGTCGCAAGGATCGCTCAGCAATTACTTGTCCTAATGAATTAGCTTCAACTTCAATTGAAAAAAGCGGCTGGGTTCCGGCAATCTGATAATCAGTTAAGGTAAAGATTGGTGATTTTTTTAAATCAACTGAAAGTGCTTGAATAAGTTGTGCGAATGACTGGCCACTATGATTCCAAGTAATAACAATATCGTTGTCGGAAATTACACTCGAACGGTCTGCATCCTTTGCGATAATGGTCGGAGGAAACTCTTCATCAAAAATCTTTTTTTCATACGCTTGAGTACAGGCTTCCTCAACAGAAGAAGCAAAGTTAGCCTCGCCTTCGCATAACAAATCCTTTGCTTTTTGAGTTCGGGCAATATTGTTTTTTGCATCAAGTCCATACATGCGCCCGATCAATGAAACAACGCGAGCTTTTGGATGAGATTTTGCCAAGACTTCGATTTCTTGAACTAAACGCTGACCAGCAGTCGCCGAACTTTCCCGTCCATCAAGAATGCAATGTATAAAAACTTCTAAATCCGGATAGGCAGCTAGAAAATCAATCAAACCTTTAATATGACGCGCTGAACTTTCTTGCTCAACATTTGAAACTAAACCCATCAGATGAATCCTTCTATTGCCGGCAGCTATCGCTGCTTGCAAAGCGCCAAAGCCACTCTCGCTGGCCACCTGATTATTATCAAAACGTTCACTTATAATTTGTGCCATATCAATCCAAGGACGACCATGACCAACGCAATAATGTCCTGTCTGACTGTTTGGTAAAATACCTGAACTTAATCCGACAAGTTCGCCAGTTGCGTGAAGCGTTCCAGTCGGATAAGCGGAAATCAAGCTATCAAAAAAAGGCGTAGCAGCGCTCGCAATAGCATTACCTTCGCCTTCCGGAGCTATACCGAATCCCTCGATAAGCATAAGAACAATAGGGCGCGGATGAGATTTTTTTGCACTGGCTCTAGCCATTTTTTCGTATAATAGTTTTTAGTCCTGGCAATTGCTCACCGGCTAAATAAGCCAATGACGCTCCTCCGCCAGTTGAAATCCAACTATAGCGTTTCGGGTGCTTTCTCGCAAGTTCAACTGTTTCACCACCGCCAACTAAAGCAAAAGCTTTTTTAGTAACGGCTTTGCCAATTGCGGTGGCGATTGCCTTGGTTCCTAATTCAAAACCCTTGCGTTCAAAGACACCCATCGGTCCATTCCAAATAATTGTTTTTGCACTGGATATAATTTTATTATATTGAGCAATTGTTTTCGGTCCTATATCTAAAATAGTTTCATTGTTTTTTATTTCATCAGCCCAACGGATTATTTTTTTTCCATTCGATAGTACTGCAAGATCCAGCGGCAATATAAGGCCACTCGCTAATAATTTTTTGCTCTCTTTAAGTTCACTCTTATCATATAATGATTTACCGATTGCCAGTCCCTGAGCTTTCAATAAAGTATTGGCAATTCCGCCACCGCTTAAAACTTTTGTTTTAGAACCAATAAACTTTTTTATTAAAGGAAGTTTTGTTGAAACTTTTGCTCCGCCCATCACAAGCACAATCGGCTTAGCGCCAGCTTTGGCTTTTTCAAGATTAACTATTTCTTTCTTAAGTAAAAGTCCGGCGATAGTCGGAAGAAATTTTTGAACTCCGACAACGGAGGCGTGCTGACGATGAGAAACCGCAAAAGCATCATTAACAAAAACATCAGCTAAAGACGCAAGTTGCTTTGCAAGATTCATGTTATTTTCTAGCTCGCCTTTAAATAATCTTATATTTTCTATCATTATAAAAGATCCCTTTTTTAGAGTTGCGACATCTTTTACAATTGACGACCAATTC
>CAYGIU010000085.1:0-3779 GCA_964350015.1 uncultured Gammaproteobacteria bacterium | reverse complement strand
GGACCGTAGAAGTTTGTAACAACCGGTTGCCATTCCATAGTACCTTCGGCAACTTCGTCCAATTCCGCTTCCATCTTTGCGGTAAATTCAAGATCAACAATTGATTGGAAATGTTCTACCAATAAGTCATTAACAATTTTTCCAATATCAGTTGGTTGAAGACGTTTGTTTTCATCGCGCGTTACATAATGGCGAACTTCAATCGTCGAGATTGTCGGGGCATAGGTTGAAGGTCGACCAATGCCGTGCTTTTCCATTTCTTTAACCAAAGTAGCATCGGAATAGCGTGCCGGTGGTTTTGTAAAATGCTGTTCCGGTTTTAATTCTTTTAATTCTAATTTTTCATCTTGATCAACGCTTGGCAATAATGTTTCCTGACTCTTTTCTGGAGAAACAGCGAGCCAACCCGGGAAAGCAATGGTTTGACCGGTTGCGCGGAACTCTCCGCGTCCGGCTGTAATTTCAATAGCGGTTTGATCAAGTTCGGCGTCCGGCATCTGCGTCGCGATGGCGCGCTGCCAAATGAGACGATAAAGTTTTAATTGGTTCGGCGCTAAAAAGTCTTTTAAGCTTTCCGGTGTTTTATTAGCAAAGCTCGGACGAATTGCTTCGTGCGCTTCTTGAGCTCCCTTAGATTTTGTTTTAAAAGTTCTTGGCTTTTCAAGAACATATTTGTCACCGTGAGCTTCTAATAGATAATCATGCGCTTCAGTTAAAAACTTTTCGCTCAAGTTAAGCGAGTCGGTACGCATGTACGTAATCAAACCAACGCTGCCTTCTTTTCCAATCTCAATACCTTCATATAATTGCTGAGCGAGCATCATTGTTTGTTTTGCGGAAAAGCCTAGGATACGGTTAGCGGCCTGTTGCAAACTGGAAGTCGTAAACGGCGCCGATGGCGCTTTGTGCACGCGCTTCTTTTCTATAGCGCTAACTACGAAAATCGCTTTTTCTAATTCATGAACCAAATCTCTAGCTTGAAGTTCTTTTTTAATTTCTAACTTGTCTAAAGACTTACCTTCAACTTTAACAAGTTCGGCAATAAATGTTTCACCAGTTTTAGTTTTTAGTTCCGCTTCAATTGACCAATACTCTTCGGCATTAAAAGCTTCAATTTCTCGTTCGCGTTCAACAACTAAACGCAAGGCAACTGATTGAACACGTCCGGCGCTTAAACCGCGCGCAACTTTTTTCCAAAGGAATGGTGAGAGTTCATAACCGACAAGACGATCTAAAACACGACGCGCTTGTTGCGCATCAACCAATCTCTGATCTATTTCGCGTGGATGGGCCAAAGCCTCTTCAATAGCTTCTTTAGTAATTTCATGAAATACAATACGTGATGTCTTATCATCAGTTAATTTTAAGGCCTTCGCTAAGTGCCAAGCGATAGCTTCTCCTTCGCGGTCTTCGTCGCTTGCCAGAATCACTTCAGTAGCCTTTTCTGCGGCCTTTTTTAATTTAGTTACTGTCTTTTTCGCTTTAGTCGGAATAATGTAGCGCGGTTCAAAGCCGTGCTCAACATCAATACCCATGTCTGATTTTGGTAAATCGCGAATATGGCCGAATGATGATTCGACCATAAAATCCTTGCCTAAAAATTTTGAAATTGTTTTCGCCTTAGTAGGCGATTCGACGATAACGAGCTTCATGTATTCATTATTAAGATTTAGGTTGGCGCTCTCGGGCATAGTTCATAGATCCGAGATGCCTGACTAATCCTTTCATTTCCATAATAGTCAGTCTACTGTTTATCACAGTGATGTCAAGATTGGCAAGTCGAGCCAATTCATTGGCATGTAAAATTTCCGAACCAAGTAATTCAAAAATAATCTGCTCCTCGTTGCTGAGCGGTAATTGTCTTTGGTTAGAAACTCGTGTTTTTGCCGCATCAATTCCGAGAACTTGTGTGATGTCTGCGGCGTTGCATACAAGCTTAGCGCCGGAACGTAATAAGTCGTTAGTTCCTTCGGATTCAGGAGTAAAAATAGAGCCGGGGATGGCAAAAACTTCGCGTCCTTCTTCTAGTGCGCAGCGACTTGTTATTAAAGCGCCGGACTGGCGTTGTGCTTCTATAACGAGTGTTCCTAAGCTTGAACCGGCAATGAGGCGATTGCGGCGCGGGAAGTTAGTTTTAAATGGCGGTAGACCCGGCGGGTATTCGCTCATGATTGCTCCATTATTTTCGATAATTCGTTTGGCAAGATTATAATTTGTCCGCGGATATATTTCATCAACGCCGGATCCTAGAAAGGCAATTGTGCGACCGCCCGCGTCTAGGACAGCTTCGTGTGCCAAACAATCAATGCCAATTGCTAAACCGCTGACAATAGTACAGTCGCGCGTTAATTCTTTTATTAATTCTTGCGTAACACGTTTTCCATAACTAGTGGCTTTGCGTGTACCGACAACGGCTAAGGGCGCCGCAAAAGTTTGTTCATCAATGATTCCTCTATAATATAGAAGTCGCGGTGGATCATAAATCTCTCTTAGTAAGGCGGGATATAATTCATCTTCAAAAAAGAGCAGTTTAATATTTTTGCGTTCTATATTTTCTAGTAATTTTTCAATACTAATAGTTTTGCGAAAGTCTATAAACTTTTCGACTGTTTCACAGCGAAGTCCGCAACGTAATAAATCAATTCCCGACGCGTTCCAAGCGCTTTCCCAGGAATTAAAATAATCGAATAAAAGCTTAAGCCGTCGCGGCCCAAAGCGAATGAAGTGGCTTAACGCCACAAGGTACTTCTGTCCCTCCATAGAAGTAAGTTAATAATATGGTACGCCTGCTTGGACTTGAACCAAGGACCCTCGAGGTATAAGCTCGATGCTCTAACCAGCTGAGCTACAGGCGCATATGCCTCCTTAATCTGTGACCGTTAGTGGACTCGAACCACTGACCTTTACGATGTCAACGTAACGCTCTAACCAACTGAGCTAAACGGTCATAACGTTTCTTACGATATCATAGCAGTAATTTCCTTTCAAGTCTGTTTAAGTCTCAAGGCGTTTTATTTTTTCTTCAACTGAAGCAACAAAGCTTTCCGAGCTTTTAATAAGTCCGTTATCAAGTATAACTAAAGCTTCATGTCGCGTTCCCTCGGCTCTAAAGGGCTGGGCCAAATAAAGCGCATCGAGGTTTTTAACACTATGGATTAAAGCACGAGCTTCGAGCTTTCCGTCCTGTGATTGAATTTCATGAGTTAGAACAATAACTTGAACCTGCGGCAGACTGACAATTAATTCATCAATAACATCGGCCAAGTCTTCGGGTTTAGTTTCTGTCGCAATAAAATCTTCAGCTGTAACCATTGACCAGATCAAACGGTTTTCCATTCGGCTGCTTAGATTACTTAAAAGACGACCCCAGAGTTTCAAAACATTTAATTGTCGTGAACGATATAAAACATTAATAATTTCTTCCCGGCGTCCCCCGAGGCTAACTAAATCCGAGGCGAGCGTTAATGTTGTCGGTGTGACATTCGCGGTTTTAAAACTTTTTGTTTCGGTAATTAATCCGGTTAAGAGACAGGTTGCCATATCGGCATCAATTTCAATATTTTCATCTTTGAAAAATTCGTATAACAATTCGGTTGTCGCGACGGCATTAACATTAACAACATTAATCTGTCCGTAATTATCATTTGATGCTTCATGATCAATATTAACTACCGTTGTTTTGAAAAAGAATTCTGTATCACTATCATAAATTGAGCCAAGCGATTCAAAATCCGGAGTAGATAGAGTAATAATCAAATCAAAATTAAAACCTTTGGAAC
>CAYGIU010000084.1:0-3871 GCA_964350015.1 uncultured Gammaproteobacteria bacterium | reverse complement strand
TGAAAAACAAATTGAATTAGCGCTAAAAAAATATTCTAAATAATATGGAATTTAAAAAACTATCCAAATTAAATAAAGGAGATAAAGTCGCGATTATCTCTCCGTCCTTCGGTGCTCCCGGAGTATGGCCGCATGTTTATGAGCTTGGATTGAAGCGCCTTAAGGAAGTTTTTGGATTAGAGCCGGTTGAATTCGCGGTAACTAAAAAAGTTGGCGCATCAAAGGATGAGAGAACTAAAGACTTAATTGATGCTTTTGAAAATAAAGAAATTAAAGCAGTTATCAGTTCCTTGGGCGGCGATGATCAAGTTACCTATATAAAAAATCTTGCGTCCGCGCCTTTTGCAAATAATCCAAAGCCATTTTTCGGCTTTAGCGATAATACTCATTTTGAAAACTTCTTGTGGCTTAACGGCATTCCGTCATTTTACGGCGGAGCTTTATTTACTGAATTTGCGATGCAGCAACAAATGGATGAGCTGACTGTTGAATATTTAAATCATGCCTTATTTGAAGGCGGAGAGGTTGAGCTTAAATCGAGCTCATATTATAACGACATTGGTTTGAATTGGAATGAACCGGAAACTATTAATCAAGCGAGAGTTCGTGAAGATAATGATCCGTGGTTTTGGGATAAACCGGCTGATGCCCAAGGTATAAGCTGGGGCGGCTGCATTGAATCAATTGATGAAATAATGCGTCACGGCGTTGCCTTGCCGTCATTTACAGATTTAGACAATGCTATTCTCTTTCTAGAAAGCTCAGAAGAAATTCCATCCGCGCACTATGTTTCTCGCGTTATGCGCGCCTTGGGTGAGAGAGGAATTCTCGAACGAGTAAACGCGGTTTTAGTCGGACGGCCAAAGGCTTGGCATTTTAATAATCAAATGACAGCCGAAGAGAAAAAAGCCTTTAGAGAAGAACAACGAGAAACTATTATTAAAATGGTCCGCAATTATAATCAAAACATACCGATTATACAAAATCTTGATTTTGGACACACAGCGCCGCAGATTTGCATGCCTAATGGACGGAATATTCGAATTGACGGAGCTAATAAGAAAATTTTTGCACAGTTTTAGAGTACAAAAGCTTCTTTACATAAACCCCTTATTTTGTTAGGATTAGCTCATATTATGGCTAGTCTCGAACAAAAATATAACCCTTTAGAACGCGAAGAAAAGTGGCGCGAATTCTGGGAAAAAGAAGGTATTTACAATTTTAACCCTTCCTCAAAAGGAAAGGTTTTTTCAGTTGATACACCACCGCCTTATTTATCAGCGGCTCATCTTCATGCCGGGCATGCCATGAGCTATACGCAGGCTGAGTTTGTAGTCCGCTATAAGCGCATGCGCGGTTTTAATATTTTTTATCCAATGGGTTTTGATGATAATGGTTTACCGACCGAGCGTTTCGTTGAAAAAAAGTATAATGTTGATAAAGCAAAAATTACTCGTTCGGAATTTATTAAGCTATGCTTGGATGAAACGGCCTTAGGTTCAAAAGTCTACAAAGATTTTTTTAGCCGTTTAGGAATTAGTGTTGATTGGTCGCTCTTATATTCTACTATTGATGAACGATCGCAAAGTGTTGCTCAGCGATCTTTCATTGATTTATATAAAAAGAATTTAATTGACTATCGTAAGGAGCCGGTAATTTGGTGTCCGTTTTGCCGTACTGCTTTATCGCAGGCCGATCTTGATGACGCCGAGCAAGACACTTTTCTAAACTACATTGATTTTGAATTTGAAGACGGTGTTACGGCGCCAATCGCGACAACGCGTCCGGAATTAATTCCGGCTTGCGTTGCGTTATATACAAACTCCAAAGATCCGCGTTACGCTAAATACATTGGAAAGAAAGCGCGCGTTGCTTTAAGCGACCGTTTAGTTCCGGTTTTAGCCGATGATGAAGTTTTACCGGAATTCGGTACGGGCTTGATGATGGTTTGTACTTGGGGAGATTCGGAAGATGTTGAACGTTGGAAACGAGACAGTTTAGAAACAATTGAATTGATCGGACAAAATGGAAAACTTACTGAAGCAGGCGGAAAGTATGCCGGGCTTAATATAGTCGACGCACGCGCCGCTGTTTTGGCTGACTTAGAAAGCGCGGGGAAGCTAGTTAAAAAAGATCCGATTAAAAATGTTTTAAATGTTCATGAACGTTGCGGCAAGCCGTTTGAATTTGTTTTAGCGCCGCAATGGTTTATTAAAGTTATTGATAATAAGGAAGTTTGGAATAAGCGGGGAGCGGAATTGAATTGGAATCCGCCGCATATGAAGCAAATTTATGATTCCTGGGTCAATGGATTGAAATGGGACTGGTGTATTTCTCGTCAGCGTTTTTACGGTGTGCCTTTTCCGTTGTGGCATTGTGGTGCTTGCGGCGAGATAATTCTTGCGAATGAGAAGTCTTTACCGATTGATCCGAGAGAAACAAAAGCGCCGGTATCAGAGTGCCCAAAATGTAAAAGTACTGAAATTACACCGGAAACTGATGTTATGGACACTTGGATGACTTCTTCATTAACTCCAATGATTAATAGCTATTGGGGGATTGAAGGTCGTGATGAGATGAAAAATCGTTTCCCAATGAGCGTCCGCGTTCAGGCTTTTGAAATTATTAGAACTTGGCTTTTCTATTCGATTGTTAAAGCAGAATATCATACGCAATCTATTCCCTGGAAAGACGTCATGATTTCGGGTTGGGGGTTAGATCAACAAGGCAGAAAGATCAGTAAGTCACTGGGCAACTTCGTTGATCCCGATACGATTATAAAAAAGTATTCGGCTGATGCGCTGCGTTTTTGGTCAGCCGGTGCGACGCTCGGTCAGAACTTGCGTTATAACGAAGATGAAATAAAAGTTGGGCAGCGAACTATTACTAAACTTTGGAACGCCTCAAAATTTATTATTGGCAATCTTGAAGGATTTGATCCAAAAACAAAAATTGAAAATTTAGAGGCGAGTGACCGTTGGGTTTTATCAGAACTTCAACAAACAATTAGTCGTTATATAATAGCTTTTGATAAATATGATTATGCAAGTGCAAAAGAAGTATTAAATCAATTTTTTTGGAATAGACTATGTGATAACTACTTAGAAATGGTGAAGTATAGAATTTATGCTTTAGAGGATACAACTCGATCAGCAGCACAGTCAACTTTATATAATTGCTTGTTTAAGATCATTAAATTATATGCTCCTCTTATGCCTTTTATAACAGAGGAAATTTATCAAGGATACTTTAAACAATTCAATCAAGAAATAAGTATCCATGTTTCACAAATACCAGATGCAGTTGAATTATCAGTTGCTGATTTGGAACTTACTGGTGAGTTTGAAGATATATTAAGTATTGTAACAGCGATACGTGGATATAAGAGCCAAAATTCTTTAGCTTTAAATAGTGATACAATTAAAAAACTTTTGATTAGATCTGATTCAGAACAGAAAAAAGAAATCAAATCTCATTTTCAACTTCTTTCTTCACTTCTTCATATAGAAAAGATTGTCTTTGGAGAAGAAGAAAGAGGGGACGATAAACCAAAAGAAATAATTCAATTGAATAATGGCTTGATTTTAGAAATTTTTGTATAATGAACCTATATGACTGACCAACCGAAATACGAAAATATCGACGACGAGCGGGCGATTCGCTTGCAAAAACTAACCATTCTTGAAGAACAGGGAATTGCTCCATATCAAGTAATCTCAAAGCGAACTCATAGCATTGCCGAGGCTTTGGCTTTGCCGGTTGATTCTAAAGTGGCTATTGCCGGACGTATGGTTTCTAAGCGAGTAGTCGGTAAAATCATTTTTGCCGCGATTCAGGACGCGAGCGCCGGTATACAGATTATTATTAAAAG
>CAYGIU010000083.1:0-3881 GCA_964350015.1 uncultured Gammaproteobacteria bacterium | reverse complement strand
CATATAACTTAAATATTGTCAATAGCTCTAAGTCTATATATATCTTTTTAAGCTAAAATTAGCTAAATACTAAGAATATTTTGCCTATGTCTTTCAATATAATTAGGAATCTAAAAGGTAATATAACTAGTTGCTATTTGACATAACTAGTATTATATGATATAATACTAACAACTAAACAGGAGAATGTTCCTTGGACAAAACAAAGAAAAGAAAATTTCGTCCCAGAAATACCTATGACATAAAAGATTCCAGTGGCCGGATCGTTGCTACAGGCAGAAAAGCCTACAGTGACAAGCAAGCCGTGGGTTTCTATGTTAAGGAAACTGGTGTCGGTTCTTCACTTGATTTTGTTGCAGAACTTAAATATGAAGCTCTCTGCAATAAAAAATCCAAGGAAATAACATCCTTGGAACTTGAAGAACCTATTGAAAGTGGACAATGTCCACACTGCAATTATATTGACCCCGCTGATGCGCCTACTTGTCCCAATTGCGGATTAGTAAAAGAAACCGCTGATAGCGAGGAAGAAATTATGGTGTAGCTTATTACAAGCTGCACCATTTTATTTTCGAGAATATAATTCAAACAACGCAATGGCCAAGGCAGTACTAACATTTAATGACTCAAGCGCTTCTTCATGAGCAATATGAATTGATTGTCCGCTTGCTTTTAGTGTAATCCCCTGTCCTTCGGATCCAACAATAATTAATAATTTCTTTGGTAAAGCTTTAAGAAGCTTTTGGGAAATTTCCTGACTTTTATTTTTCTTTTCTAATTTTACAATATCTCGTTTACAACTTTTTATAAAAGCGGTTGCTTCGTCTCTTTTTACATCAATCCACGGCACATTAAAAAAAGCGCCGGCAGATGAACGAACAACTTTAGGACTAGCCGGATCGGCGGATTCAACTAAAACAAGTGAGGCATTAAAGCCTAAACACAATCGTAAGATTGTTCCAACGTTTCCCGGATCCTGAACACCGTCCAGCAGAACAATGATATTTTTCTTTTGTATAGCCTCATTCTCCCATTGAGGAATACGAGCGACGGCCGCAAGATTTTGTGGTGTTACAGTTTCTAACAACGCTTCATACTTCCTCGAATCCTCTGGGCCAAAACTAAAATCAATATAATCCTTAGCTTCAGCAATATTCTTTTTTCCCTCAATTAAACAAAGGCCGGACTCAGTCCGTCCTTTTTTAGTATGAAGCGATCGTATTAATGATTCTTGTCGTGCACTTAACATATTAGATATTTGAATACTTACGTACCGCAACTAGGCTGGCAGCGATATTAATAAGCACCGCCCCGACAAACTCCAGGACAAAGAATTGCCAGAAATTCTCGAGGAAATAATGGATAATATTAAAGTCGTAATTAAGGAAGAAGGTTTCAAGATATGGTTGTAAAAGAGAAAGGAAAACATAGAATAAGCCGCTGGCCAATAATAAGCCAAGTAATGTGTAAATAACACTGGAAATGATAAATGGTGAACGGATAAACCAATCGGAAGCTCCGACCAGGCGCATAATACCGATTTCGGTTCGATGAGTATAAATAGCAACCCGAATTGTATTATATAAAACAAGTAAGGTAATAAAGATAAACAGCAAGCTGACAACGAAACCGGCCTGACTTACTTTGTCAGTAATTCCGTTTATCTTCTCGAGCATTAGCTGATGATCATCAAAATTTCGGCTTTCAATAATCGGGTTAGAAATTCTATTTAATTCCGAAATTAAAGAATCATATTCATTAACTTCATTGGGACGAATTACTAAACTTGGTGACAAAGGATTAGTATCAAGTTCACGTAAGGCCTCTAGAATATCAGGGTTATTCTTGTGTCTTGATTGAAATTCTTCAAGGGCCTGTTGCTTTGAAATATATACAACTTCGCGAACATTTTCTATTCCGGAAATTTGCGCGCGTAAAGCAAGTATCTCGCTTTCCGGCGCATCAGTTTTTATAAATAAACTAACATCGATTTTCTCGCGCACTGTTTCAACGGCCGCTTTACTAATGACCTGAACCGACATTAATAAGTTAACGGAAAAGAATGCCAAAATTAAAATAATAATGGTCACCAATGAAAGCCAGATGTTTCGGGCAATATCTTGAAGACTGAATTTTGCGGCGCGTAGCAGTGAAATAAGCATATTACAATATATATTTGCCAATCGCCTGATCAGAAATTACTCGACCGTCATGCAAAGTGATAACCCGTCGTTTTAAACGATTTACAATATCCCTATTATGAGTGACTAAGACGACGGTAGTTCCAAATTCATTAATCTTCTTAAGTAAATCAATAATTTCCTGAGCATTAATTGAATCTAAGTTTCCGGTCGGCTCATCGGCCAACAAGACCTTTGGCTGATACACAAGCGCGCGCGCAATGGCCGTACGCTGCTGCTCCCCGCCTGAAACTTCATTTGGATAACGTTTCATCTTTGCTCCTAATCCGACAATTTTCATAACTTGCGGAACAATTGATTTTATCTTGGCATTTGATTTTCCGGAAACTTCAAGAGCAAAAGCAACGTTCTCATATAGTGTTTTTTTCGGCAATAATTTAAAATCTTGAAAAATAACCGCAACCTGGCGGCGTAAAAATGGAATCTGACTTTTACTTAAATGGGTGATATCCCAATCGCCAATTTTTATTTTTCCTTCACTCGGCTCTTCTTCGCCAATTAAACAGCGAACCAAGGTTGTTTTCCCCGTTCCCGACTGTCCGACCAAAGAAACAAATTCTCCAGCTTTTATTGAAAGAGAAACGCGATCAAGCGCTTTAATATTTGGCGGGTAGATTTTTGAAACATTATCTAGACTAATCATGGCTACTTAATATTTTTTCTTGCAAACTCAAGCAATTTTTTAGTGTCGTCAACACTGACTGGTCGTGTCGGAGATCCGAGAACCACTATAATAATATTTTTTGAAACGTCACTTGACCACTTTGTTGCTAAGCAATTCCCCGCTTCGACAAGATAACCCGTTTTTGAACCGAGCAATTCAATATTCTTATCACGAGCCAGTAAATTGGTATTTTTAAAACTACGCGATGTTTTAGTATTTAGTGTTGTGACCGTATACGATGCTAAAACACTCGCTGAAGAAATTATCGGATCAAGAAAAGCTTCTCTAGCTATTATAACATAATCTTTCGCAGTCGTAACATTATTTTCCGAAAGTCCGGTCGGCTCAACAAAATGTGTTTTTGTAGCGCCCCATTGTTTTACTCGTTGATTCATCCGAGCAATAAAATCACTTCGTTTTAATCCGGAAACTCTCACTAAGGCTTCAACCGTATTATTGGTTGAACCGATAAGCGATGAATATACTAAATCTTTGATTGTCACCGTATCACCTTCTTTTAAAGACAGGCGAGCCGATTGGTTTGCCGGCACATATAAATTGTTCAATTGTTCATCTTTAAGCGAATATGCCACCACTTTTTTCATATCAGGCTTTGTTTCCAGAAATACTTTTACGGTAATTAGTTTAGTTAAACTAGCCAAGGGAAGCTGCCTCTCAGGTTCCTTGCTCCAGAGTACTTCCTTATCGGCACTATTTAAAACAATCGCCGATTTTGCAGAAATAGCTATTCCATTAATTTCTTCTGCTTTAGGAGCCTCGGGTTGAGTAGAGGCGACAGTGTCGGGCAATTTTTCAACAGCAACCGAGATAGTTCCCTGCCCGAGCGATGCAATTCGGGAGAACGCAACGGCATCAAGATCAATAACTCGATCAGGATGCAAGGTTCTATTCGGTCCGAAGTCATTAACAACAATATCAACTGACTTCTTATTTTCCGTATTTATTACTCGTAAGCGGGTTCCTTTTGGAAAATCTGGTGAGGCGGCAAACAATCC
>CAYGIU010000082.1:0-4074 GCA_964350015.1 uncultured Gammaproteobacteria bacterium | reverse complement strand
GTATTGAAGAGAGAGTTATAAGAATAATGAAAAATAAGAATTCAACTGCTGTTTGTGAGTTTGTTAAAAATGAGTTCCCCCTACAAAAGAATCTTGCTAGTTATTCATTAATAGGTGAAAACTGTGAATTATTTGGTATTGATACAGAGTACTCTTCGGAAGTATTTATGCAGATAAATAATTTATTGGTGATGTATAGGCAGGAAGGAGCGGATGGAATTGGTCCGATTGATTTTCCTTCAATAATTTTTAGGGAGAACTAATTTATTCCACCGTCACCGACTTAGCTAGATTACGAGGTTTATCAACATCAAAACCACGTTCGCGGGCCATGTAGTAGGCAAAAAGTTGTAAGGGGATTGTTGTTAGAATTGGTTCTAGCATTTCGATTGTTTTTGGTACAAAGATTACGTCATCGGCTAATTGACCAATTTCTTCATCGCCTAAAGTGGCAATTGCAATAACTGGACCTTTGCGCGCTTTTATCTCTTGAATATTAGAAATTACTTTTTCGTAAACACTATTTTGCGGAACTAAGGCGATTGTTGGAAAATGTTCATCAATCATCGCTAAGGGTCCGTGCTTCATTTCTCCGGCGCCATAGCCTTCAGCATGAATATACGAAACTTCTTTTAATTTTAACGCGCCCTCAAAGGCAATCGAATAATTATATTTGCGTCCGATATACAGAAAATCTTGGACTGAAGTATAGCGTTTTGCTAGTTCTTGTATTTTTTCTGCCTGGGTTAAAATAGTCTTTATTTTTTCAGGTAATCTAATAAGTTCTTCGGCAATAGCTTTTCCTGTTGATAGGGTCATATTGCGTTGCCGTCCTAAAAATAACGTAAGCAAGGATAGAACGGTTAACTGCGAAATAAACGCTTTTGTTGAAGCGACACCAATTTCCGGTCCGGCGTGATTATAAATTCCGGCGTCCGTCTCGCGCGCTATAGTGGAACCAACTGTGTTAACGATGCCGATCGTTAGCGCGCCTTTGCGTTTCGCTTCGCGAATCGCCTCGAGCGTATCGGCCGTTTCTCCAGATTGAGAAATAGCGAGAAGCATTGTTTTCGCGTCGATAATTGGACGGCGATAGCGGAATTCTGATCCGACTTCAACTTCGGTGGGAATGCCGGCGCATTCTTCAAACATATATTCACCGGTAAGCCCGGCGTAATAGGCTGTGCCGCAACCAACAATAATAATACGATTAATATTTCGTAGTTTTTCGGTTACCGCTTCAATCCCGCCGAGTTTCACTGAGCCGAGCTTTGTTAAGAGGCGGCCGCGCATACTGTTTTTAATAACTTCGGGCGCTTCCATTATCTCTTTAAGCATAAAGCTTTCAAAGCCGTCTTTTTTAATTTGCTCAGCGTCCCATTCCAATGTTTCAACGGAAGCTTCAATATGTTGATTATCAAGACTAAATACTCGATGGTTTTCAGGCGTAATTACGGCAACTTCGCCGTCACGTAAATAGATAACGTTTTTTGTGTGACGTAAAATTGGCGAAGGATCTGAGGCAATAAAATTTTCATCAGTTCCAATACCTAATACTACCGGAGCTCCCATACGCGCTGCAATTATTTTTTCCGGTTCTTGTTTATTCATAATAGCGATTCCATACGTCCCGCGAACCTGATTCAATGCTGAAAGTACCGCAGTTTCAAAATTTCCTGTTTCTTTTAAATGATGCTCAATCAAATGAGCTAAGACTTCGGTATCGGTTGCCGAAACAAAACTATGCCCGGCTTCAAGTAACATATTCTTTATTGCTTTATAGTTTTCAATGATGCCATTGTGCACAAGCCAAATATCACCCGAGCAATCGGAATGCGGATGAGCGTTAAGTTCGGTTGGTTCACCGTGCGTTGCCCAGCGAAGATGAGCTATGCCACTTGTTCCAATGAGTTCATTAGGAAGCTTGTCTTTAAGGTTTTGAACCGGTCCGGCCGCTTTGGTCGTTCCGTTTTTCGGCATAAAAAGCCCGGCTGAATCATAGCCGCGGTATTCAAGGCAGCTTAAACCATCAAGTAAGATAGGGGAGGCGTTTTGCTTGCCTGTATAGCCGAATATGCCGCACATAAGGGTTTGTGGATAAGTCTAATAATAATCTAAGCTCTTTTTAAGGCCTAAGTAAAATATCATGAAATAGCCTTAAAAACAAATGAAAGCGAGGGGCTTGACAAGCTATTTAGTTAGTGTATAATTAACACTATCAAGATATATTAAACATCCATTTATGAAAAAAGTTATAAAACCTCTACAACAATTCCAGCACGCCATCGTTGCTGTCGATACGGTAATCTTCGCGATTCAGACTGGAAAATTAAAAGTGCTTCTCTTAAAGATTGTTCGCGCGCCATTTACAAATAAATGGGCAGTGCCCGGGGGATTGGTTTTACCAAATGAAAACCTCGATCAAGCAGTTGTTCGCCATTTAAATTCAAAAACCGGATTAAAGGGAGTTTATTCTGAACAACTCTATACTTTTGGAGATGTTAGTCGGGACCGTCGTGGACGTGTTGTTTCTGTTGCGTATTTGTCACTACTTAATGATTCTGAACAAATAATAAAAACAACTTCTGATTACAGCGAAAGCGCTTGGGTTGATGTTAAAAAATTACCTGAACTTGCCTATGATCATAAAGATATAATCGCTCGAGCTTTGGAGCGACTCCGAGGCAAATTAAGTTATACGAATATTGCCCAACACCTCTTAGCAAAGCAATTTACGCTTACTGAATTACAAACAATTTATGAGTTAATTCTCTCGGAAAAGTTTGATAAACGAAACTTCCGTAAGAAGATTTTGTCACTCGGGATTTTAGAAGAAAGCTCCAAAAAGGTTAGGGGAGCCTTCCGTCCCGCGCAGCTTTATAGTTTTAAGAGCAAAAACGTCAAAATAGTTGAAATATTATAGTAAATTTAACACAAAGCCTATGAAATAAGGAGAGTTGACAGGAAATCAAAAATATGTTAATTTAGCAGATTAAAAACAAAAGAAAAATTAATAAAATATAGCAAAAAAAGGAGCGTTTATAATGGTAAAAATAAAGCAGTTCTTAAAAAAGTTTTCGGTAAATGTAATCGCCAGTTTGGACGTTGATCCACAAAAAGGTTTTACATTTCTTTGTCCGAAAGAATTGCCGGTTTTAGGAGGCGATGAAATAGCAAGGGAACTTAATGCTAATCATAGATTAAGTTCGGTTCATGCTTTTTCAAAAGACGCTCACCCTAAAAACGCAAAATGGAGAGCGACAAAACAAAATCCTCAGGGTACTTTAATCCACAAAGAAGCTAACCTTGACCAAAGATGGAACATGCATTGTGCGGTTGGTACAAAAGGCTTTGAACTTATTCCTGGTTTGCCTCCGGAAACATATTATGATTTCTGGGTTTACAAAGGCGTTGAGCGTGACATGCATCCCTATGGTGCGTGCTATCACGATTTAGCAAAAAAGAAATCAACTGGTTTAATTGAATTTCTTAAATCCAGGAAAATAAAAGTCGTTATTGTTGGAGGACTGGCTACTGATTACTGTGTGTTTGAAACAGTAATGGAATTGGTAGCGGCGGGATTTACGGTAATACTTAATTTGGCTTCTTGCCGCGGTATTGCTGTTGAAACAACTATGAGTGCGTTGGGCAAAATGAGAGCTGCCGGCGTAATCATTGCACGTAATGCTAGAGAGATAAAGAAAAAATTTGTTCTTTCCTAAAAGTTCTATTTAATACATAAGGGGGTTGTCATGCATTCATTGATGACAACTCCTGGGAAATTGTAACTGATGCGAATCGGTTCCAGCTTTCCGGTTTTAATCATTTTGATTGAAGCCAACAAGTACATTAAATAAAATCATAAAGGAGCACTAATGACACTCATAACAAGCCTTGATTGGAAGATTAAGGATGAGCCGATTATGCAATCTTCCATGGATTTAGATACCTATAAAATCACCATGGGGCAATTGATTTTCGCTCATCACCCGAATGTTCCAATACTTTCAGGTTTAATGAACAGAACCAAGTCGGTTAACTTGGCTGATCATATCAGCAAAGAAGAGCTTAAGG
>CAYGIU010000081.1:0-4087 GCA_964350015.1 uncultured Gammaproteobacteria bacterium | reverse complement strand
ATGGCAAAACAATTTATTCTAGTGTTTATTCAGGACTTGATTCTGCGGAAGCACGAATAAAGATTACAAAGGATTTTGGAAAAACAATTACACGTTATAAATTGCGTGATTGGGTTTTTTCTCGTCAACGTTATTGGGGCGAACCGATTCCGATTATTCATTGTGAAGAATGCGGCGTCGTTAGCGTTCCCGAAAAAGACTTACCGGTAGTATTGCCCGAAGTTGAATTTTACGAACCGACCGGAACGGGCGAATCGCCGTTAGCTGGAATTACTGATTGGGTTAATGTTGCTTGCCCAAAATGTGGCGGAGACGGAAAGAGAGAAACTAATACTATGCCGCAATGGGCCGGATCAAGTTGGTATTATCTTCGCTACATTGATCCGAATAATGATAAGAAATTAGTTGATAGTTCTAAAGAAAAACATTGGTCTCCGGTTGATATGTATGTTGGGGGAGCGGAGCATGCGACACGTCATTTAATTTACGCTCGTTTTTGGCACAAATTTTTATTTGATATTAAAGTTGTCTCTCATCCCGAACCGTTTGTTCGATATTCTAATCAAGGTTTGATTATGGGTGCGGATGGAAGAAAAATGGGTAAACGCTATGGAAATGTTATAAACCCGGATGATATGGTTGCGAAATTCGGCGCTGATGCCTTCCGTATCTATGAGATGTTTTTAAGTCCATTTACGCAGGCGGCGAATTTTTCCGAAAGCGGCGTTGCAGCGGCAAAGTCATTCCTCAATAGAATATTTTTGCTTGAAGAAAAAGTTTCAAAGCAAAGTAAGAATGAAGCGACTTGTAGTTCTTTAATTCACCAAACAATTAAAAAAGTTGGAGATGATATTAATAATTTCAAATTTAACACAGCTGTATCGAGCTTAATGATTTTAGCTAATGCTTTAGCGGATGAAGTAGAAATAAACGAGAAAGACTTTAGTGTTCTAGTTAGATTGATTGCGCCTTTTGCGCCGCACGCCGCTGAAGAGTTATGGGAAAAATTGGGCAATACAGAATCTGTTTTTAAATCGCAGTGGCCAAAATATGATGAGAAAAAATTAATCAACGAAATGACAACGATTGCGGTTCAGGTTAACGGTCGTTTACGAGATACTTTTGATATGGCTAGTGATTCATCCGAAGAAGAAATTAAGAAAGAAGCCTTGGCTCGCCCGGGTGTAACTAAGTGGACTGAGGGGCAGGAAATTAAGAAAGTAATCGTAGTTAAAGGAAAAATTGTTAGCATTGTTCTCTGATTGACTTGAAGCATACAAACATTTATACTGTTATTCTTATGAGCGAACTATATTCACGATTAGAAACAAAGAAAAATGCGGCGCTAACCGGCGGCGATCTTATTGTATATACTGACCCTGAAGACAAGACTATTATTTCGGAGTTTAAACAGCGCGAAGATTTTGAATCAAAACGCATCAGTCGTTTGATTGATTTGCCGGATTTAAGCCGCAAACCGAATTCTCCGGTAAAATTTATCATTGACGCCGTTTTGGGAATTCCTGAATTAAAAGGTTTTGATGTTTTGGAAATTCCAGAAACAGCGACTGTAGAGAAGAGTTTTGATTTGTTTAACGTACCGGCCGACCATCCAAGTCGCAAGAAGACTGATACCTATTATGTCGCTCCGGAACGCTTGCTTCGTACTCATACTACGATTATGTGGTATTACTATTTGAATGATCCGGAAATCCGAAAGAAGTTGGAAGAAGAGGGTTCTGTTAAAACCTTGGCTTTTGGCAAAGTGTATCGTAAAGATGAAATTGATCATACTCATTTTCCGGTCTTTCATCAGGTAGATGCCCTGTATTTGGTGCGAAAAACTGATGAAGCAGTAACTATTGAAACCCTGCAGAAAGTCTGGGCCGACTTAATCAAGGCCGTTTTTGGACCAGAAATTGAATATCAATTCCTTGAGGATAGCTTCCCATTTACGGATCCAAGCTCACAAGTTGAAATAAAGAATGGCGATAAATGGCTTGAAGTTGTTGGTGGGGGATTGGTTCATAAAAAGGTCTTAGAACACATGAATATTGACCCTGAAAAATATCATGGTTGGGCTTTTGGTTTTGGTTTGGAGCGCCTCGCAATGATTAAGAATAAGATTCCGGATATTAGAATTTTATGGTCTGATGATGAGCGTATCACTAGCCAATTTACCAATCTCAATAGTGAGTTTAAAGATATTAGTAAATATCCGGCAATTACACGCGATATTTCCTTTATCGTAGAGAAGACTATGTCATTAAATAGTTTTTATGAAATAGTTCGTGACTTTGGTGGCGAGCTTGTTGAAGAAGTTAGCTTGATGGATCAATATGAAAATGATGCTAAATTAGGAGCTGATAAAAAAAGTTATACATTCCATATCGTTTTCCGTTCATATGAACGAACGCTTTTAAATTCCGAAATCAATGACATGTTCAAGCAGATTGAAGATTCTGTTCGAAAAGAATTGAACGCGGTAATTCGTTAATATATTTTCCATATGTCTTTACGCGACGAGATGATGCACATATCTTCTTTGTATGGAATTAAGCCGACGCGCGCGCGTGGGCAAAATTTTTTAATTGACGAAAAAACATACGAAGAAATTATTGAAGCGGCAGATTTAAAAAAAGAAGAAACTGTTTTAGAAGTTGGACCGGGCTTAGGATTTTTAACAACCCTGCTTAGTAAGAATTCAAAAAAAGTTATTGCCGTTGAACTTGATAAAAAACTTTCGCAAACTTTAGAAAATCGTTTACAAGTTGAACAAATAAAAAATGTTTCAATTTTTAATGAAGACGTCATGAATTTTACGGGGGACTGGGCGAAGGAGACGGAACAGGTTGATAAAAATAAATTAGTGGTTGTCGCGAATTTACCCTATACCATCACATCAATATTTTTAAGATTTTTTGTTGGCGGTAATATAAAAAATATTTTACCAACGCGTTTTGTGTTGATGTTGCAAAAAGAAGTGGCGCAACGCATTGTTGCGCAGGCTGGAGCGTTGAGTAAGCTTGCACTATCCGTACAACTCTATGCGGATGTTTCAATTGTAAAAATTGTTTCACGAAAATGTTTTTGGCCTTCGCCGGAAGTTGATAGTGCAGTTATTTCCATAAAGCGCACTGATCGTTGGACAAAAAAATTGGGCTCTCATGAACGTGAATTAGCCTTGTTAAGGATAATTCGTATCGGATTTTCCGCTAAACGTAAAATGCTAAAGGCAAACTTGGCTGCTGGCCTACAAGTGCCAGTTGACAGTATTCTCGAATATTTTTCGCAACTTGGTATTAACCCAAGCGCCAGGCCCCAGGAATTAAGCCTGGAAAACTGGCTTGGATTATTGCCGTTTCTCGAATAGACGTGTTATAATAAGGGTATTAACAGTGAAGTTTTTATCCGAAATTTAGTATGGCATTTTTTGATCGATTTGCGGAAAGCTTAGGTCTTGATAATTTTGATAAACGCCACAAGAAGGCGTTTCTTGGCATTTTTGTTGTAGCAATTTTGGTAATTGTAATGTGGGTAATGCAGATGCGCAAAAATATTATTTATCCGCTCTACGGCGGAGTTGATCCAAAAGTTTTACAAGAGCAAGCTGCGGCTCGTAATCAGACACAAGTCACTGAAGAAGAAACCGCAATGCGCGGTCGCGATACTGACACGGACGGAATTAGTGATTGGGATGAATTGAATGTCTATAAAACTTCTCCGTACTTAGCCGACTCTGATAGTGATACATTTTCTGACAAATCTGAAATTGATTCTGGCAATGATCCGAATTGTCCAAAAGGAAAAAATTGTTTTTTAAGTTCTGATCAAACCAACCAAGGAAATGATTCTCTCTCAAGCGGTGAAATTTTAAATAATTCTTTGCAAGCACCAAGCTCAGTTGCGAGTCCATCAGTGAGTGGAGGATTAAGTGCTGAACAAAAAAAAGCAATCAGAGATACGCTCGGTGATAAAATAAATGACGCACCGACGATTCGTGCTTTGTTAACAGAGTTAGGAATGGATCAAACAACTCTTGATTCTTTAAGCGATCAACAAATTATTGATACGCTTAATGCTATGA
>CAYGIU010000080.1:0-4093 GCA_964350015.1 uncultured Gammaproteobacteria bacterium | reverse complement strand
AAACTATTGATAATTCTATACAAAAAATACAAGAAACAATAGAACCAAAAACAGAATTGAAGGCTGAACAAAAAGTACCAGAGAAAGAAGAAAGAATAGTTGAGAAAAAGAAAGAAACAATTTTTGAAAAGAAATTAGAAAATAAAAAAGAAGTAGAAACAAAAAAAATAAATATCCAAAAACCAATTCACATAAAGATGAATAGTAATCTTAGGCGGCAAGTTTCTAATACTGAGATTATAAATAGATTATTTGGATATAAACCACAAACAGTACTTGATGAAGAAGCTTCAATTATTGAAACAAACGCTTTAAAGCGATTTGCTGAACAGGCATAAAAAAGATATGAGTGAATTTTCCCGTATACAATATTATGATTTACGACTTGAAGCGCTTGAAAAACGCCTAGATCTTATAATTGGTCGGACTGAGGAAATTGATCGTTTGACTCGCGTTATCAACCGTAAGATTCATAATAATTGTTTAATCGTTGGGAACGCCGGAAGCGGCAAGACACGTTTAGCACGCGGCTTTATTCGCCAGTTACTTTTAGATTCAGAATATAATAACCGCGCCTTTATCGAATTAGCTGCCGAAAGCTTTGATGCACTTAATTCCGGAAACCTTGTTCCGATCGGGAAATATAAAGAGGCTTTCGAATCTTTGCCTAAGAGCGTTGTTCTTATTGATAATTTTGGCCGCTTGGTTTTTAATAAACCGAGTTTGTTGAATTATATGATTTCTCTATGCCGCCCTTTTGCCGAAGAAGGAACTATTCAATTTGTTTTCAGCCTTGAACCAAAAGAATTAAAATGGATTGAAGCACAACAGCCAAATTTCTTAAATTTTTTTGAAACAATACAAATTTCAAATCAGTCTCGAGAAGAACAGTTAGCGATTCTTAAAGAATCATACACGAGACTTAGCAATGCTACTGATCCAAAGATTGAAGATTCTTTGCTGAATATAATTATTTCTTTGGTAGAACGTTTTTCAAGCCTTGGAAATTTACCGGCTGGCGCTGTCGCTATTCTTGATGAAATATTGGCTCATGCACGAAGTAAAAAATCAGAGTTTGTCAGCGAAGAAGATGTCTATCGTGTCGTGTCGGACAAAACCGGCGTTCCCCTCACTCAGTTGCAGACTTCTGATAAAGAGCTATTGAAGAATATGGAAGTGGAATTAAATAAAAAAATTATTGGTCAAAAAGCAGCCGTCGCACAAATTTGTTCAAGTATAACGCGCGCCCGTCTCGGATTGAAAAGTCCTAATCGTCCGCTTGGATCATTCTTAATGCTTGGCCCATCGGGTGTTGGAAAAACCGAAACGGCAAAAATGGTTGCTGAAAAAGTGTTTGGTGCAACAAATCGTTTTATACGCATTGATATGTCAGAGTTTAGTGAAGCGCACACTGTTGCTCGTTTGGTTGGTGCACCGGCCGGTTATGTTGGTTTTGATGTCGGCGGCGGTTTAACGAACGCGGTTAAAGAACAGCCATATAGTTTAATTTTGTTGGATGAAATTGAAAAAGCTCATCCGAAAATTTTCGATATATTCTTACAAATTCTTGATGATGGGCGCTTGACCTCCGGACAGGGCGAAACCGTTGATTTTACTCAAACGATTATTATGGCTACTTCGAATATTGGTGTCAGCGAGATCGTCGCCGGTTTCTCTCACAATGAAGATATTGCGAGTGAAGGGTTTATCCGTGACGCACTTTTACCGGCCTTAAGTCAGTCATTTCGTTTAGAATTTTTAAACCGCTTTGACGCAACGCTTGTCTTTAAGCCGCTGACCGAAGAAGATTTATTTGAAGTAGCTAAGTTGGAAATTAAGAAAGTTGAAGCACGAACGGCTCGTCACAATATTACATTTAAGATTGATCCGGAAGTTTTGCGTTCAAAGATCAAAAGTTTAATTGATCCGCGTTTCGGCGCTCGACCGATTAAACGTTTTATTGAAACTACTTGTGAGAATTTGATTTCCAAAAAGATATTATCATGAAAAAAGAAATTGAGACAAAGGATGGAATAAGCGCTGAGATGATTGATTCCTTATATAAAAAATATGAACAAGAACTCTTAGAACTTGAGCCTTTTGTTTATTTAAAATTATATAATCGCATCAAAGAAAAATTTGCTGAAGAAAGAGAGCAATTTGCTAAGCTATTGAATTGGCAGGACGCGCGCGACGATGCATTATCCCGTTATTCTTTTGTTCTTAATACCCAGTATTTTGAACAGAGATTTTTTAATCGCTCAAACGAATAATTGTATGGCCAACAGCACTATTGGAAGAAATATGTTTCGTGGGAGAGAAACTCCGATTGTTTTTAACGAGAGCGATCGCTTGCGACATATGTATATGCTTGGAAAAACCGGCGTTGGAAAATCAACCGTCTTTTTAAATATGTGTTTGCAGGATATTACGAGCCAGCGTGGCGCCTGTTTTATTGATCCGCACGGTGAAGCAATTGATTGGCTTTTAAAACGAATTCCTAAAAATCGTTTGGAAGATGTTATTTTATTTGATCCTGCTGATGAGGAATCGGCTTTAGGTTTAAATTTACTGGAAGCGCATGATGAAAGAGAAAAAGATTTTTTGGTCGCTCAAGTTATTGAAATTTTTTATAAATTATTTGATCCGGAGCATAGCGGTATTATCGGTCCGCAATTTGAGCATTGGTTGCGCTGCGCCGCTCTGACAGTTATGGCCGGTCCGGAAGGCGGCAGTTTATTAGAAATTCCAAAGCTTTTTATCGATAAGAAATTTGAGGCGAAAAAAAGAAAATATTTGACTGACCCAACAGTTATTGATTTTTGGACTAAGCAGATGGCCAGTACTTCGGATTTTCATAAATCTGAAATGCTCAATTATTTTACATCAAAGTTTGGACATTTTTTGAACAATGGTTTGATGCGCAATATTATGGGTCAACGTAAATCAGCGATTAATTTTGATCATATTTTAGAACACGAGAAAATTCTATTGGTTGATTTATCAAAAGGGAAAATTGGCGATATCAACGCGCAGATGCTCGGGTTAATTCTCGTAGCGCGTTTGCAGGCGGCAGTAATGAAACGCGCGCGAGTAGCGGAGGAAAAACGTCATCCCTTCTTTTTATATGTTGATGAGTTTCAAAATTTAGTTACTGATAGTTTTGCTTCGCTTCTTTCGGAGGCGCGTAAGTATGGATTGGCAATACATCTTACAAACCAATATCTCGGACAATTGCCACAAAAGATTCAGGATGCGATTATCGGTAATATTGGGACAATGATGGTTTTTGAAATTGGCTCGGAAGATGCTGAAAAATTAGAAAAAGAATTTTCACCAATTGCCAAAGATGATTTCTTAAATTTGCCTCGCTATAATTTTTACATCAAATTAATGATCAACGGAAAAACGAGCGAAGCTTTTTCCGGATTGAGCTTAGCACCGGCGCCAGCAATCAAACCAAATTATGAGAGACAAATACACTTGTTAAGTAAGTTGGCCTACGGAACACCGAAATTGCTTGTAGATGAATTGATAAAAAGTTATCTTCGATAGAAATAAAAAAACCGGCTTTTTAATTCCGGTTTAATAATTGTGCGCGAATTAGATTTTTAGTCGAACTTTTTTTTCACCCAGGAAAAAAACCATCCGACAAAGACAAACAGTGAAAGCAACAACCCGCCGATTAACGCGGACCAGGTTGATATCATCAAAGCAACAATCCATAGTAATATTGCTATTACCACCACAACCATAGATTTTTTCTGGCCTTTGCGGTAAATGGCGTTGGCGATTGATGACGCTAACAAAATATTAACCACCCAGACAAGCCATGGGTTTTGGTTAATATAATAGCCGAGCGCAACAACGGCTATAACAGAAATAACTAACAAGGCTTTTTTGTAAAAATGATTTGCCTTGCGGGAGTTATCTCTCATTTCAAAGGACGGTGTTTCCTGTGTTTGTTCCACGTCTCCTCCGTAATTTAGTGAATTGTATAAGCAATAAATTACCATGATTATATGGCTCTGTCAAGTTATTGAAATAACCCTTATTTTCCTAGGAAAACTTGACATTTTAAGCTATTTATGAT
>CAYGIU010000079.1:0-4093 GCA_964350015.1 uncultured Gammaproteobacteria bacterium | reverse complement strand
ACTTTGTGTTAATAGAACAATCTAGCATAACAAAAACGTCCCGTAAAGGGACGTTTTGAAATGTAATATTAACGCTTGCTCCACTGAGGTGCACGACGAGCGCGCTTCAATCCAGGCTTCTTACGTTCCTTAGCACGAGCATCGCGAGTCAACCAATGTTGTGCTTTCAAAACCGGACGTAATGTTTCATCTAGTACTAGTAAAGCACGGGCAATACCATGTCGCATCGCTTCCGCTTGGCCCTGTTTACCACCTCCATTTACCTTGGCAGTAATATCAAAAATACCCTCCATCGAAACACCTTTAAAAGGTTCAGTAATAACCATTTGCATTAACGGTGTGCGGAAATATTCTTTCATTGGCATGCCGTTTACAGTAATTGAACCTTTTCCATTTTTAAATAAGCGAATACGAGCAGCTGCAGTTTTACGCTTGCCGATAGTTTCAATATAACGACCGCTAGCAACAGCAGTTTCCTTTGGTTTCTTGATGGTTTTTTCTTTCGCTTCAGTCATACAATTTATTTGATAATCAAACGCTTCATCATCGCTGTACGCAAACGAGTGTCTGGTAGCATTTCGCGAACTGCTCGGCGCAACACATCGTCTGGTCTAGTAGCAAAAAGCACTGAAAGCTTTCTAGTCTTAAGTCCGCCTGGATATCCGGAATAATGATGATATTCTTTTTGATCAAGTTTTTTACCACTAAATTTCATTCCGGCAGCGTTTGTGACTACAACAATATCTCCTTCATCCTTATGAGGTTGATATGTCGGCTTATGCTTTCCGCGCAAAAGAGTTGCAATTTTAACTGCCAAACGACCCATAGTCATGCCGGTAGCATCAATGTTAACATGTTGTCGTAGTAGTGGTTTTTGAGTAGTCATAATTTTAAACAAGTTCAATCTGAACCATAGCCGCTCCATCACCGGCACGGGAATTTAATTTAACAATACGGGTATAACCGCCTTCGCGTTCTTTATAACGAGCGCCTAAGACTTCCATGGCTTTCTTAACTGCTAGGGGCTGTGGGAGTTTACTGATAAGTTGGCGACGAGCTGTTAAATCTCCTTTTTTAGAAACCGTAATCATGCGTTCAACCAAAGAACGAACAGTCTTAGCTTTGGCTTCTGTTGTTTTAATCTTTTCATACATCAAAAGACTGGACGCCATGTTACGAAGCATCATTTCACGTGGTGCTTTTTTACGGTCTAAAATTTTTCCAGTGTTGCGGTGTCGCATACAAATTTACTTTTTCTTAGATTTAGGTTTATCTTCTTCAACTGTTGCTTCCTCAGCAGCTACCTCTTCTTCTTCAACGGGCGCTTCTTCAGAAATTTCTTCAGCCGGTGCTTCAACTACCGTCTTACCGGCGGCAATATCTTTCAGTCCGTTAAATTGATTGATCAAAATATCATTTGAGTGCTTAAAAGCATCTTCTACTGAAATAGTTCCATCTGTCAAAACATCAAGCACCATTTTTTCCCAGTTAACCATTTTTCCAACACGAACGTTTTGGATTTCCAAGCCAACGTGCAATACTGGAGAAAAAATTGAGTCAATTTCAATATAACCAAGTTCTTTCTTCCCTTCTTCGCGAGTTTCAATAGTTTCATAACCCATACCGCGACGAACAAAGATTTCAATATTTAATTTGCCGCTCATATCTGTGATGTGAGCAACAACTGTATCCGGGTTTGTAATTTGAACTCCGGCTTGCTTTTCGATTTCACCGGCCAAGACTGCTTTTTCACCAAAGGCTGACAAGTTTAAACGAGCTTCGTCAATACCTTCATCAAGCTTAAAGCGAACCTTTTTTAAATTAAGCATGATTTCAAGCACATCTTCTTTAACATTAGGTAAGGCCATAAATTCATGGCTGGCACCTTCAATTTTTGCGCCAATTACAGCAGTACCCGGCAATGAAGCCAAGAGTACGCGACGTAGCGCGTTTCCGATTGTAGTTCCATAACCAGGAGCTAATGGCTCAATAATAATCTGAGCATGATTAGCTTCAGCACCAGGAACTATAGAAACTTTTTTTGGCAAAGCGATTGTTTGCATATGGCGAGAATATACGCCCAAAGGGCTATTAATATCAAAATTAACGTGAATAAAATTCAACGATCAATTGGCTGGAAATAGATTGATCAAGATCTTCCTTCTTTGGTTCTCCAAGAACTTTTCCAGACATTTCACTTGGGTTAAAGCTCAACCAGCTTGGCATCACAGCTTTTTTCAAACGTTCTTCTAGATCGTGATACGGCTTTTTGTCTTTCTTATTCTTTCTTACGGCAATTACATCATTTATCTTTACCTGATACGAAGGAATATTTACTTTCTTTCCATTAACAGTGAAGTGGGCATGGCTAACAATCTGACGAGCCTGCGGACGAGTAATCCCTAAGCCAAAACGATAGACAACGTTATCAAGACGCATTTCCAAAAGTCGCAAAAGACTTTCGCCGGCATCAGAGCCGCGCTTTTGACCCTTTAGGAAAGTCAACTTAAACTGCTTCTCACGCAAGCCATACATCTGTTTAGCCTTTTGCTTTTCACGCAATTGAAGACCGTAAGTACTTTGTTTTTTAGGACGAGCGGAGCCGCCTGGTTTTTGCATTGGAGACATAAGGATAATTAAACGCGGCGCGGCTTACGAGCCCGGCAGCCATTATGTGGTAAAGGTGTAATATCTTTAATATAGGTAACATTCAATCCATTAGCGTTAAGTGCGCGCACAGCAGACTCACGTCCAGTACCAACACCCTTAACAAAAACTTTTACTTCGGATAATCCGTATTCTTCTTTTGCTTTATCAACGGCAATACGAGTAATAATCTGAGCAGCGTATGGTGTTGCCTTCTTAGGACCCTTAAATCCAGCAAGTCCGGCGTTAGCCCAAGATAAAACGTTTCCATCATTATCAGTCAAAGTAATAACTGTGTTGTTATAGGTTGAACGAACAAAAGCTTTACCAGAAGTAACGCGCTTCTTTTCGCCCTTCTTCTTACGCTTTCCTTTAATCGGAGTTCGGCTTGCCTTTTGCTTTTCAAGCTTTTTCTTAATTTCATCAGGAAGTTCTTCTGGCTTACCGGCTTCATCGCCTTTAGATTCAGTAACAGGAGCAATCTCCTCGATTACTTCCTTGTCCGCCATAGCTTCAGCGGCGGTGGATTCTTCTGTTGTTTCTTTTAGATCTTTCATAGTTAAATCAGTATATCTTAGGTCTTTTGAGCAGACATCTTCTTTCCTGAAGTTGCAGTACGACGAACATTTCCGCGAACTGTGCGGTTATTTGTCTTTGTGCGTTGTCCACGAACTGGCAAATGCTTTGTGTGACGTGAACCGCGGTAAGCGCCAATATCTTTTAAGCGCTTGATATTTGCAGAAACTTCTCGGCGCAAGTCGCCTTCTACTTTCATGTCTTTTTCAATCAAAGCACGCAATTTATTGATATCTTCTTCTTTCAAATCTTTAACGCGGATATTGCGGTCAACTTTTGCTTTTTCAAGAATCCGTTGTGATGTTTTCTGACCGATTCCATATACATAAGTCAACGCGATTTCAACGCGCTTTTCATTAGGTATTACAATTCCGGCGATACGTACAGCCATAGTTTAAAATTTAATTAGCCTTGTCGCTGTTTATGTTTAGGGGTTTTGCACAAAACCATAACTCGTCCTTTACGACGAATTGTTTTACAATCTTTGCAAATTTTTTTTACTGATGCTCTTACTTTCATGTGATTACAGTCGATAGGTTATACGGCCCTTGGATAAATCATAAGGACTCATCTCAACCTTTACTCGATCTCCAGGAGCAATGCGAATTTTAAACATTCGCATCTTGCCCGAAAGATGAGCTAAGATTTCGTGACCGTTTTCAAGTTTGACTCTAAAGGTGGCGGCGGGCATTAATTCTAACACTTCGCCATCCATCTCTATAAAATCTTTTGAATTATTTGTTTCAGACATTTAAAAAATAAAATTTTGGTAAATCCAATCTACCAAAATCTTTCCTTAGAAAAATATTGAGGAAAATTTAATAATTTCAACATTTTTACGTGTAAAGCTATTATAGAGGCAAATCAAATT
>CAYGIU010000078.1:0-4129 GCA_964350015.1 uncultured Gammaproteobacteria bacterium | reverse complement strand
CATCCATCATTTACGTCATGGCTCGCTTAAGGATTTTTTTATTCCGCATCTTGGAAACGACTTTAAGCCAAAGTCGCTGCACCCAAAGCGTATTTTATTTCATATCAGCGCAGCTTTATTAGTAAAAGCGATTGTTGTTGCTTTTGTCGTTTATTACCCATTATCAGCCTGGATGACGCCGGACGTCATTGCCGGTGAAGCACGAAAAATTATTGCTTTGACTAATGATTTACGCTCCAGTTTATCTTTGAAGCCAGTTAAGGAAAACACGAGGTTAAATCAAGCTGCGTATAAAAAGGTTCAAGATATGTTTTTGAATCAATATTTTGCTCATCGCAGCCCGACCGGCATGGATCTAGAAGACTGGCTGAAAGCCGTTTCCTATAGCAATTACGCTGTTGTCGGCGAAAACCTAGCTATGGGTTATGATAATGCCTCTGAAGTTATGAGCGCCTGGCGAAAAAGTCCGACTCACTATGAAAATCTTATAGATCCGAATTACTCGGAAATCGGTGTCAGCATGGCCAGTGACCAATATTTAAACAAAGATACTGTATTTATTGCCCAATATTTCGGTTTGCCAAATAGTGTCGAAACAGTCGCGACTCCTGTCGTTCCGGTTAAAACTATTGAAAAAGTAGTAACCAGTCCTACTAAGAGTGTTTTAGCAGAAAAAGCCAAGCCTGCTCCGGTACCTACGCAAACTAAAGTTACGGTAAGTAAGCCGGCACTTCAGACAACGGAAAAAGTTGTTAAAGTTGAAACGAAGGCTCCGGCAAATACTATTTCAATAACAGCGCAAGTTTTGGATAAAGTAATTGCCTTAGAAGCAAAGGGTGATAATAATTGGGAAGGACAAGATATTGTTCCTGCTGACACGCAAACACAATCAGTTGTTCCAGCGTCGATCACGCTAACTAATAATAACGGTGAGCAAGTACGTTCTGATATTGCTACAGCTGATATCGTTCCGGAAAAACAATCGATCCTCGATCAGTATTGGTTATATAAAACCCATCCAGATGGTTGGCTCGGAAGCGTTTTTTCTTTAAGTTCACTTTATTTTAAAATTATTTTAATGGCCGCGATTGTGGCTCTTGGTCTAACTATTTTCTTTAATAGAAAAAAACAACATCCGCATCTTATTGTTTCCGGAGTCGGTTTAGTTCTATTTTTGGTTATTTTTATCGTTTTTTAAAGCATATTTAAAAAATCTCTTGACAAAAGATGGTTGACAGTATATAAGTGGCGGGTTATTCTAAATAAAATATTCATTCGGCCTAAGTCGAAATTTTATTCATTAACTTGACGATATGAAGAACCCTTCATTATTAACAAGGAAGATTAGCACTCTCGCTGTTTTTTCTTTGGTAGCGTTAGTTTTATCAGGCACATTTAGTGCTTTTTTTGTTAGTCCAGCAACAGCTTCGGCTGTTACTTTGTTAACTACTGATTCATTTGGATCATCAAGTACTAACGACGTTCCTAGTTGGACCGACGGCGGTGGAAGTAGCGATGACTCAGCAGTTGATAGTTCATTCCCTCGAGCTGGTTCTGCAACTAGCTATGCAGCTCGTCTTAGAGATGGCGGGTTTATTACAAAAACCATAAGTACTACTGGAGCTGAAAATATTACTTTAAAATATTTTTGGCGCGGTGATAATGATGGCGACGGAACAAGCGATAATTTAAAAGTATATTGGAAGAAAAGTTCAAATCTTACATATCTGTTATTGAATACTCATAAGCTTGATGGAAATCAATTTTGGAGTTCAGAGATTTTGGCAGCCCTTCCTCTTGCTGCAAATAATACCTCAATTGATATTTTGTTCTGGGGTGATTCTAACGATAATGACGAAGAAGCTCGCGTGGATGACGTTAGAATTGAAGGAACAACTATTCCTGTATCTGTAACTGCAAGTATTACTGCTTCTGATAAGGTTTATGACGGAAATGACACCGCTTCAGTAAGCTCCTGTACCTTAACTGGAGTTTTGCCAGCTGATGTAGCTGATGTAAGTTGCTCTGTAGCTTCAGGAACTTTTTCCGATGCTAATGTTGGTATTGGAAAAACTGTTACTGGAACTGGAATTTCACTTTCTGGATCTGCTGCCGATAATTATGCATTGTCATCTACTACTGCAATAACTACCGCTTCTATCACTAAAGCTGACGCTACTGTTGATGTTTCCGGATTCAGCGGTGTATATGACGGTGACGCCCATGGCGCTACTGGAACAGCAGTTGGAGTTGGCGATGAAAACTTAAATGCTTCCTTAGACTTAGGTTCAAGCTATACGAATGTTTCGGGCGGTACGGCCTCTTGGACTTTTGATGGTGGAACAAATTACAACAATCAAAGCGGTGAAGTGGAAATCACTATTACAACTCGCCCGATTGAAGTTACAGCCGAGACTAAAGGTAAAAGCTACGGCGACACTGACCCGGCTTTGACATATGCGATTACTAACGGCTCATTGGTTGGTAGTGATGATTTTACTGGTGCCCTTTCTCGTGACGCTGGTGAAGATGTCGGTGTATATGCAATTACTCAAGGCGATTTGAGTTTGAGTGAAAACTATAATCTAAGCTTTGTTGGTGCAAATTTGACGATTAGCGAATTTGAAACTATTACCATTACGGTTGATGCTCAAAGCAAAACTTACGGTGATGCTGATCCAGAATTAACTTATACTTTCAGCCCTGAATTGCAGGAAGGAGATTTGTTTACTGGTGCTTTGAGCCGAGCTGCAGGAGAAAATGCCGGCTCATATGCTATCGGGCAAGGCACACTTGATCTTGGACCAAACTACAATGTTTCATTTGTTGGTGCTGATTTAACTATTAATAAGGCGGACGCAGACATTACAGTAACTCCATATTCGGTTACATATGACGGCGTTGCTCATGTTGCGACCGGTACAGCCATGGGAGTTGGTGAAGACGGAGAATTAGAAGGGCTTGATTTCTTCGGAACAACGCACCTAAATGCCGGTACGTATTCTGAGGATGCCTGGACCTTTACGGATTCAACAGGAAATTACAATGACGCTAATGGTACAATTACCGATGTAATTAATAAGAAATCGCTTACAGTTACGGCTGATGCCAAGAGCAAAACTGTTGGTCAAGTAGACCCAGCATTAACTTACACTGTTGATGGTATATTGGGAGATGATTCTGTTTCTGGAATCTTGACCCGTGAAGCCGGTGAAACAGTTGGAACATATCCAATCACTAATCCGGAAGGAGAAGGCGGATTAAACGCTGGCGCCAATTATGAGATTACTTACATTGGTGCTGATTTGACTATTAATCCTGCGCAACAAGAAGGCGGCGGTGGGGGAGGTATAACGTCCTTTATTCCGCGTGTTAATGCTACAGATTTCCCATTGACTATTATTCCAAGTCAAGAAGGGCATCTTGTGCAACATCTTGGAAATACCACGGTTGATCTTTCTGTTCCAGCCAATTCAGTGCCTTCAACAACAACCTTTACAGTAAGTAGTGGCACGGACGCTAATTTCCCACCAACTGAAGGAACGGTTTTGGGTAATACCTTTGTTATTTCTGCCGTTGACGTTAACGGCAATCCGGTAACAAGTTTTGCTAATGATTTACGAATTATTATTAGCGGTTTAACATTGCCTGCTGATTTAACAACGGTCAGCTTATATTTCTTTAACGTCACTACTGGCGAATGGACATTAGTTTCTAACGCCATTGTTAATGCTGATGGCACGGTTACCTTTGCAGTTAATCACTTAACAGCTTTTGCGCTTATTTCAATTGCTAACCGTCCGGAAACTGTTAAGGCAAACGTCACTGCAACTCAGCAGGTTTTAGGTGAACAACGTTTCGCAAACGGAACTTTGCTTCGCGATAGTTCTGATAAGAAAATTTATATTATCGTTAACCAACGATTAGTACGTATTCATACTTTGAAGGAGCTAGCAAAATATAAAGGTAAGCCAATTTTATCAGCTACTCATGCAGTGATACTTTCATACATGAAACCGGTGTATGCGGACGGAACCTTGCTTCGTGCCCAAGGTGACAAAAAGATATATATCCTTGTTAAAGGTAAAAAACAACATATTAAAACTTTGTCCGAATTGAAAAAATATTC
>CAYGIU010000077.1:0-4174 GCA_964350015.1 uncultured Gammaproteobacteria bacterium | reverse complement strand
TCATTACGCGTTGAAACTACGCTTTTAAACAAAAAAACTGATCAGAAAACAACTCAGGAAGTCTTTTTGGGCGACTTCCCGATCATGACTAAAAATGGAACCTTCATTATTAATGGTATTGAACGTGCCATCGTTTCGCAGTTAATCCGTAGCGCTGGTGTTATTTTTACAACGGAATTAATTCGTGGACGAAAGTATTACGGAGCTAAGATTATTCCAAACCGCGGAGCTTGGATTGAAATCGAAACGGATGCTTCAGGTGTAATGTGGGCTCGTATCGATCGCAAACGTAAAGTTGCAGTTACTGCGCTTATGCGTGCTTTTGGTTATGGAGCTGATGAAGAAATTCGCGCTCTCTTTAAAGACGTTAATAAAGGAGAAGTTGATTATATTGAAGCGACTTTAGCTAAAGATACTTCTAAAGATGAAGCTGAAGGTTTAATTGAAGTATACAAACGTATTCGTCCGGGTGATTTAGCAACTGCTGATAACGCGAAATCATTGATCCACTCAATGTTCTTCCGTTTTGACCGTTATGACTTTGATCGCGTTGGACGTTATAAACTGAACAAGCGTTTTGGTTTTGATATTCCTAATAATAAATCCACACGTATTTTGCGCCGCGAAGATTTAGTCGCCATTATCGGCGAAATCATGCGTTTGAACATTACTCAAGATAAAGAAGATGATATCGATCACTTGGGCAACCGACGCGTTCGCGCTATCGGAGAATTGATTCAGAACAAGGCTCGTATCGGTTTGGCTCGTATGGAACGTATCATCAAAGATAAGATGAGTATTTTGGAAATTGAATCCTTGACTCCAAACAAACTTATCAATGCCCGACCTGTTATGAGCGTTGTTAAGGAATTTTTCATGTCCTCTCAGTTGTCTCAGTTCATGGACCAAACTAATCCTTTGGCCGAACTTGAACACAAGCGACGTTTGTCGGCTATGGGACCGGGTGGTTTGACTCGTGAACGCGCCGGTTTCGAAGTCCGTGACGTACACACAACTCACTACAGTCGTATTTGTCCGATTGCTACTCCGGAAGGTCCGAACATCGGTTTGGTTGGTCACTTTGCAAGTTATGCAAGATTAAATAGCTACGGTTTTATTGAAGCGCCTTACCGCAAAGTAGTTAAGGATGCAAAAGGACGCCCTCAGGTTACTAATGAAGTTGTCTATCTTGATGCTTTTGAAGAAGAAAAATATATCTCTACCGCATTTACCACACCGACTGATGAGAACGGTTATTTCACGTCGGAAAAAGCTGAAGTTCGTAAATACGGCGAACCGGCTATTGAAGATGTTTTGAAAATTGATTTAATCGGCGTTGCCGCCAACCAGATTGTTTCCGTTGCTACTTCCTTGATTCCATTCTTGGAACATGACGACGGTATCCGTGCATTGATGGGAACGAACATGCAACGTCAGGCTGTTCCTTTGATTGCTGCTAAGGCTCCGATTGTTGGAACCGGCGTTGAAGCTCGCGCCGCCGCTGACTCAGGTCACGCGATTCTTTCCGAAGTTGATGGAGAAGTTATTAAAGTTGATGGAACGCAAATTGTTGTCCGCGATAAGGCTGGTAAAGATCATGTTTATATAGTAGGTAAATTTTTGCGCTCAAACGCTTCAACTTGTATTAACCAACGTCCGATTGTCAGTCGTGGCGACAAAGTTACTAAAGGTCAGATCATGTCTGACGCTTCGGCTGTTGATAAGGGAGAACTTGCGCTTGGTAATAACGTCTTGGTCGCTTTCATGACTTGGGAAGGTTATAACTATGAAGACGCTGTTATTATTTCCGAACGCTTGGTTAAAGAAGATTTGTATTCCTCGATCCATATTGAAAACTACACAATCGATGTTCGTGATACAAAGCTTGGTCCAGAAATCGTTACGAACGACATTCCGAACATTTCAGAAGAAAAACTTAAGAACCTTGATGAACGCGGCATCATCCGCATTGGTGCGGAAGTTTCCAGCGGCGACATCTTAGTTGGTAAGATTACTCCAAAAGGTGAAACAGAGCTTTCTGCTGAAGAAAAGTTATTGCGTGCTATTTTCGGAGACAAAGCTAAAGACGTTCGTGATTCATCTTTGTATCTTGAACATGGTGAACACGGAAAAGTTATTGATGTTAAAATTTTTAGCCGCGAACAAGGTGATAAACTTTCGGCCGGTGTTATCCAATCGATTCAGGTAACTGTCGCTAACTTACGTAAGATTCGTTCCGGAGATAAAATGGCCGGACGCCACGGTAACAAAGGTGTTATTTCTAAAATTGTTCCAATCGAAGACATGCCATTCTTAGAAGATGGTACACCAATCGATATTATTCTTTCACCATTGGGAGTTGTTTCACGTATGAACCTCGGACAGTTACTTGAAACTCACCTTGGTTTTGCTGCGCATAAACTTGGCTATAAAGTTGCGACTCCGCCATTAAACGGAATTAGTGAAGATCAGATTCGTGAACAATTGGTGCTTGCTGGATTGCCGGAAAATGGAAAAGTAACTTTGACCAATGGAAAAAATGGAAAAGCTTTTGATAACCAGGTATCAGTTGGTTATAAATATATGTTGAAACTCAACCACATGGTTGAAGATAAAATTCACCAACGTTCAATTGGTCCTTACTCGCTTATCACTCAGCAGCCGCTGGGTGGCAAAGCGCAGTTCGGTGGACAGCGTTTCGGAGAAATGGAAGTCTGGGCTTTGGAAGCATATGGTGCAGCGCACAGCTTGCAGGAAATTTTGACGATTAAATCTGACGACGTCGCCGGTCGTAGCAAAGCATACGAATCGATTATTAAAGGCGAGCCTATTAAGAAATTAAATGTTCCAGAATCTTTCAACGTCTTGGTCCGCGAATTGAAAGGTTTGGGGCTTGATGTTGAATTGCTCGATTATGAAAATCGGCCGATTGAACTTGAAAAAGCCGGAGATGAACTTGAGCTGCCAAAACCTGTCTTTACTGAAGCTCCATCAGGCAAAGAGGAAACGCAAGAACCGACCGCTGAGGTCGCAGCTGAGTAACCCGTAAATCAAAGAATTATATGATTAACCCGATTAAAACAAACGATTTCCAAGCCATCAAATTAAAGTTGGCGTCGCCGGAAAATATTTTAGCGTGGTCTTACGGCGAAGTTACTCGTCCGGAAACTATCAACTATCGAACTCAAAAGCCGGAAAAAGACGGTTTGTTCTGCGAACGTATTTTCGGTCCATCAAAAGACTGGGAATGTTATTGTGGAAAATATAAGAAGATTCGTTATCGCGGTATTGTTTGCGATAAGTGTGGTGTTGAAGTTACTCGCAGCCTTGTTCGTCGTGAACGTTTTGGACATATTAAATTAGAAACTCCAGTAACTCACATTTGGTTCTTGCGCGGCCTTTCTTCAAAGATTGGTTTGGCGCTTGATTTATCAATGCAGGCTTTGGAAAAAGTTGTGTACTTTGCAAGCTTCATTATTACTGACGTTAACGAAGAACTAAAACAAGCGACTTTAGATCAGATTAAAGCTGAATATAAAGCCAAGAAAAAAGCTTTGGAAGCAGAACATGCTAACCAAGTAAATCAAATCAAAACTCAAAAGGCCAAGATGTCGAAAGACGGAAAGAGCCAATTGGAGATTACTGATAAGATTGAAACAGAAGTATCTCATCTTGAAAAAGCCCGCGACGAAAAAATGGCGGCGCTTGATGCGGCTTTCTCAACTGCTCAAAAAGAATTGAAAGAATTAAAGCCTTTGGCGATTATTTCAGAAAATATTTATCAGAACTTAAGCTTGAAGTACGGACACATCTTTACTGCTGGTATCGGTGCTGAGGCCGTTCGTCGCTTACTTGAACGACTTGATTTAGAAAAGGAAGTTAAAGAATTGGAAAAGACCTTGATTGACGTTGTTGAATCTAAGAAAGACAAAGTTATTAAGCGTTTGAAATTCTTTAAGAACTTGCACGCCAACAATATCAACCCTTCTTGGATGGTAATGTCGGTAGTACCGGTTATACCGCCGGATTTGCGTCCGATGGTTGCACTTGATGGAGGACGTTTCGCAACTTCTGACTTGAATGATTTATACCGTCGTATTATCAACCGTAACAACCGCTTGAAACAGTTATTAGAATTGAATGCTCCGGAAGTTATTTGCCGCAATGAAAAGCG
>CAYGIU010000076.1:0-4190 GCA_964350015.1 uncultured Gammaproteobacteria bacterium | reverse complement strand
TTTTTTTTGCAAGATAGGCAGCTAAAGGTTTAACGCTTGTTCCTAACTTTGGAGTTCCGGGCTTAGGCTCTCCTAAATGCGTAACAATAATAACACGCGCCTTTCGCGCTTTAAGAAAAGCTAGAGTCGGCAAAACAGACTCTAGTTTATATTCATCAAGTATTTTATTCCCGGAAACAGGAACATTTAAATCAAGCCTCAACAATACCGTCTTTCCGGAAACTAAAGATGCACGGTCTTCAATAGAAACTATTTTCATAATGAATCTAACGTCACGGTTATTTTCTTAGTTTCTTGTCCGCGGCGCAATGTCAGATTAATAGAATCTCCCGGACGATAATCAGAAATCAAATCCGCAATGTTATTAAATTCATTAATCGCTAAATCATCAAGAGAAGTAATAATGTCTCCGGCTTTAATACCCGCTTTAGCCGCCGGACTATCCGGAACTACTGCCGGTTCCTTTGAATCAGTACTAACAAGCGCGCCAGCTTCTTTATTAGGAGCAAAGGCTTCGGACAAATTTAAATAGCGGATTCCCAAGCGAGCGCGAGTAATGGAACCGTCCGTAAGTAAATGTTCAAGCGTGTGGCTAATACTATCCATTGCCAAAATATTTTTACTTCTGATAACACCAATCATTTCTCCGGCAGCGTCAAAGATATAACCATCACGACTACTGATTCCGGAAACCGACAACTGCGGAACAAAGCTATCACTCGAAATTATCTGCGCACTTGCACGAGATAATCGGCCGACTTCAACGGCGCCATCAAGGCCAAGAGCAATAACCGTTTGACCAGTTGCTAATTCATTGCGTAAGACTAAGCTGCGTACCGGAAGATTTTGAGCACGTGAGAGATGGATAAATGATAAGCCGGTAAATGTATCAACAACAACTTTTTCAATATCAAAACGACGACGATCAGCACTAACTGCTTGATATGATTTCCAGCTTCCATCTTTATCGGCCGTCAACGCAGTGCCGGATAATATCCAACCGTCATTTGTAATAATCGCGCCGGTAGCGAGCGCGTCTTTCTTTTGATAGATAGACGTTGCCGATTGTTTTTTAAAAATAGTAACGAACTCCGGATCGGCCGCAACAATCGCTTGAGCAATTCGGTTGTCTTGTTCGGCAATCACCTTTTTAGAATCACGGACTACGACTTGAGAACTCGAAGTTCCGGCTAAATAATTACCGCCGGGAATGCCGTAGTATTTATCAAGTAAATAAATAAAAGCCCAGTTGCCAAGTATACCGCCTAATAAACCGGCGATAACAATACAACTAAAGACTAACCAAAATTTTGCACTTTCAGATATTTTCATAACAGAGTTATTGTACCTTAAAACCAACGAGCTGTCAGCAACGCGGCTAATAAAATTCCCAAGCTGATTATAAGCACTAATCGCACTCGTGTTAGATTCAAAGTTTTTGCTAACTGATATCCCAATAAAGTTGAAACAGCATACCAAACAATAGCAACACAAAAGCCAAGCAGATGGAAATTAATTGGTAAATATCCGACGATAAGAAAAATTTCCATAACGACAATAAAAGCGCTGATACCATATACCCAACCAAGGGGCAGTGAAATTTTTTGAAACCATAACCACTGGATAATTGTTGCGATAAGAACCAAGCTCATCACGCCTAAAAGTTGCATGTCCGGAATGTTAAGAAAAATCTTTAATCCGAATAAAGCGGCGGCTGAAAAATAAATTGTTAAGAATGATAGATATGAAGATAAGCGCTCAAGGCTGAATGGACGATATAATGATTGCTTGAAAGTATATAAGAATACCAATCGCCAATACAAAATAGTTCCTAAGAGCGAAATTACAACTACGACTATAGCAACATTTTGGATGCTTATAATCAAAGCATAACTTAAACCCGAAGCAAATAAGAATAAAGGGAGCAGAGCAAAAATTGCCCAGTCCTTACGAGTTCGAGTCAGCCACCAAGCCGAAACAAAAGAATGAATAAGAATCGCGAGCAAGAGCCAAAAAAAATGCTCCGGACGCACAAACCACCAAACGCTCACTAGAACGCTATAAATAACAGTTAGTGGGAGAAATATAAGTCGTAAATCCATAAGACAAGAGCTTATCGCGTTACTTCAGGTTCTGCAAGAGGCATTGGTTTATCGTATTGAGTGACGGGCATTGGCAAAGTAATCGCCTTTACCATTGCCAAGCTTTCGAGATTGTTAATCTGAATCAAAGCTTGCGAAACTGTATAGAGATTATCACCAATATAGATACTGCGTTGAATCGGCTCGGTTGGTGTAAAGCCCGCAGCTTTACGTTCAGCGCTTACAGCATGATAAACTCTTCCGCGCTCAGCAATGCTTGTCGGCGTAATCGTAAGTACCGCCGCGCCCTGAAATTCTACAGAATAATTTTGTGAACCGACTTTAGTCAAAGTTACCGGCAAAACCAATAACTGCTTATCGGCCGAGAATAAGAATGCTTTGTGATCATATAAGACCGTTGAATCACTGCCTTTTCCGCCTAAGACTAGATTGGTAATTTCTTTTGGCGCGGTCGGATCAGCAACATCAAACAAACTTACTTTAATTCCACCGGTTTCAACGCCGCGATCTCCGTTATCAGTTGCTTCTTTACCGACACCAATCAAAATAGTTTCGGAATATGGATGAAGATAATTTGAAAAACCAGGTAATTTTACTTCACCAATTACTTTTGGTTCCGATGCGTTTGCTAAATCAATAACAAAGAGCGGATCAGTCTGTTTAAAGGTAACAACATAAGCTCGCTCACCCATAAAACGTACTGAATAAATTCGTTCACCCTTAGCAAGATTTTCCAAAGTTCCCATTGTGTTCATTTTTTCATCAAGAACAAAAATATTGTTATATGACTCTTGGGCCGGTGTTTGCGGAGCGATCATTCTTTGCGCGATAATCGGAAATGGAATAAACCATGATTGTCCGCGGGTTGTTGCAATTCGGAACTTACCGTTATTTTCGTCCATCGAGAACTGATTGAGAATATGTCCGGAAACTTCGCCCGAGCCTTCGTAACTTAGCGCTCCATCATTCAAAGAAATCTTATGAATTACTGTTGTCTCTAGTTGCTTATATAGGTTTTGAAAACGCGTATTGAATTCATCATTAATTTGCTTGGCAAGAGTTTCCTGATCGGCGGCCGGCAAACGCATTATATAGCTTTCAATAATCTGATTTATCTTGTATGATTTTTCATCATTACTCAAAATAAATGCGTCTATTGATGAAATTGAATTAATCTGTGCGCGTTCTTTTTCCGGCAAACGATTCATCATAATATCGCGAACAACGGCCATACGAATTTCATATTCACTCACATATTTCGTATAACTTAAGTAGAGAGTTCCGCGTGATGCGTAGATTGTCTGACCAGAAGGCATGAAATAAACATTAGAACGCAATGGTTCTTCAAGTGCATCGAGATTTAAAACCGAAACGCTTGTCGCATCAAAGTTAGCCGGCGTATCAATATAATAAACATCTGGATTTACTGAAAGCTCTTTTCCATTTTCAGATATTTTTGGCAAGGTGACGCTATCAAGAGGATAATAATTATAGTTAGAAGTGACTAGGTACACTCGATTATCAATCATGCGCGAAGAACTATAACCGCCGTCAAATTTTAATGTTTTAATAGCCGTTGGTTTAGTGCGATCACTAATATCGTACACCAGCGCAAAGACAGAAGGAGTTATTGGTCGAAAACTTGGCATGCTAATAGCATCAGTAGCATACATCATCTCATCATAACCAAAGACAATAAGCTTATCACCGTTAATATAAAATTCCTGCGGACGACCGTCTAAAGAAATTGTCGAAACAATTGCGGCGTCTTCAGCTGGAACAGCCGAGGCGATAATAATCTTTTTATCAACGATGGTATAAATAAATTTTCCATCAGTCTTAGTAGTATCGGCTTCATCAACACCGGCTACCTGAATATTGGTTGTAGAATATCCGTTTCCTCCGCCGGCACCTCGTCCGGTAGCTTCTGATGAAACTGCGTCTTTAGTACCCAAGCCCATTGGCGCAGCAACACCGCTATTTAAAGAAACGGCTTGCCCGGCATTTTGCGGACGCTTTTCAAAAAATTCTTTCATCTCCTTTTCATTGGCAAATTTCTTTAATTCGCCCTGCTTTTCAAGGATTGAA
>CAYGIU010000075.1:3159-4196 GCA_964350015.1 uncultured Gammaproteobacteria bacterium | reverse complement strand
TTGATTGATGATTGGCTCGATGTTAAAGGTAAAGGAACTCGCGGCGGAGGAGGACTAACAATGTCCTATCGTTTATTAATGTATACAGCCATAGCAACGGTCGGTGCGTTGTGGTTTTATTTTAAACTTGAGCGAGATACTCTTAACGTCCCATTTTTGGGTGATTTTCATTTGGGCTGGGCTTATATCATTGTTTTTATAGTAGTAATTGTTGGTACAGCATTTTCAGTTAATGAGACTGACGGACTCGATGGATTGGCCGGGGGCGTCTTACTAACTAGTTTTTCTTCGTATGCAGTTATTTCTTTTGTTAATGGCCGATATGATTTAGCAACATTTTGTGGCGTGATTGCCGGAGCGTTATTAGCATTTTTATGGTTTAACATTACGCCTGCACGCTTTTATATGGGCGATACCGGCTCAATGAGTTTAGGAATTACACTCGGAGTAATAGCAATGTTAACTGACAGTGCCCTTATTCTATTAGTGATTGGTTCAGTTTTTGTTATAGAATCGCTTTCAGTTATTATTCAAATCGCATCAAAAAAGCTACGTGGTAAAAAAATATTCCTTTCAGCACCGATCCATCATCATTTTGAAGCAATCGGTTGGTCAGAAGCTAAAATTGTCATGCGTTTTTGGGTTGTAGCCGCTGTTTCAGCGGTAATTGGTTTAGTAATCTTTTTGCTAGATAGGTTTTATTAAAAAACATGTTCTCTTCAATAAAGTCACTTTTTAAACGAGCTGACGGTTTTTCGCCAAAACGGCTAGAAGCCGACACCCAATTATATATTATTGTTGGTATATTAGTGCTTTTTGGCTTGATAATGTTAGCGAGTGCCTCATCAATCGTCGCCTATAATAGCTACCAAGATACCTATTATTTCTTTAAACGTCAGCTCATTAGCATCATTATCGGCGTTGTGGCTTTTTGGATTTTTTCTAAAATTGATTATAGAATTTTAAAAAAGGTGGCCCTGCCATTTTTGTTATTATCAATTGTCTTATTGCTTTTGGTTTTTATTCCTGGCTTAGGT
>CAYGIU010000075.1:0-3149 GCA_964350015.1 uncultured Gammaproteobacteria bacterium | reverse complement strand
TCACAAAGCTGGCTTAACCTTTTTGGATATTCTCTGCAGCCGGCTGAGTTGGTTAAATTTTCTTTTTTGATTTATTTAGCTGCCTTATTTGAAAAAACAGCAGAGACACGAAAACGTTTTTTTTCATTCATTATAATTTACGGGATGATCGCGGTATTAATGTTAATGCAACCTGACCTAGGAACATTATCGGTCCTGACGGCCGCCTCCTTTGCGGTTTATTATGTTGGTGGCGGATCGGTAAAACATATTCTTGGTTTATTGGTAATCGGCATATTAGGATTAATGCTCTTAGTAAATCTTCCTGGCCAAGGTTATAAACTTGATCGATTCAAATGTTTCATGAATCTTGAACATGATACAAGAAGTTCATGTTATCAAATTAATCAATCTCTCATCGCGATTGGTTCGGGCGGAATTTTCGGTAGGGGATTAGGAGAAAGCAGACAGAAGTTTTTATATTTGCCTGAAGTCCAAAACGACTTTATATTTGCAATCATCGCCGAAGAGACTGGTCTTATAGGGAGTATTGGTGTTGTTGTCTTGTTTGGATTTTTGGCAATGCGAACTTGGCGTATCTCTAAAAAGGCGCCCGATACTTTTGGTAGAAACTTAACTGTCGGAATTACTGTTTGGATTACCGGACAAGCATTTTTAAATATTGGCGGAATCACAAACTTCTTACCAATGACCGGTGTTCCTCTGCCGCTTATTAGTTACGGCGGTACAGCAATAATCGCGGCGCTCGCCGGATTAGGAACTATTTCCAGCGTTAGTCGCTATACATAAATATGAAAAAATTATTTTTTATTTTATTTCTCGCAATGATTATAACGGTTTCGGGATGCGGAACTAAAACAAATGTTTCGACAAACACAGAAACGGTAATTCCTGCAGGAAAGTTTTATTTCCATTCAAAGTCTTGCGCACATTGCGCCAAAGTTGATGAGTATATTGCGCAAGAAAAGGTTAGAGAGAATATTTATTTTATAAGCCGCGAAATTGATGTTGATGCCGGTGCTGTTGATTTGCTAAAAGCGGTTGGTAAAAAGTGCGCTATTCCTAATAATGAGCTTGGCGTTCCACTTTTTTGGGACGGAGCTAGCTGCTATACTGGTGATATTGATGTGATTAATTATTTTAAGAGCTTGGCAAAATGACAATTTCTGTAAAACCACGTTTGCGCATGGCGCCCTCGCCAACCGGATTTATGCATCTTGGTACTTTGCGTACAGCCTTATTTGTTTATTTATTAGCCAAAAAATGGAACGGTTCGTTTATTTTGCGTATTGAGGACACTGATCAAAAAAGAGAAGTTGAGGGTGCCGCTGAGAATTTACTAAAGATTTTTTCGATATTTAATATTACTTTTGATGAAGGTCCGGGAATTGGCGGAAGCCTTGGGCCCTATATTCAAAGCGAACGTTTGGATTTATATAAAAAATACGCTGAAGATTTAGTAGCACGCGGGGAAGCGTATTATTGTTTTGCCACAGCTGAGGATTTGGAAAAACTACGAGAGGAGCAAGCGGCGCGTAAAGAAGCACCGCGTTATGATCGACGTTTTAGAGATTATCCCTTAGAAGAAGCAAAGAAAAGAATTGCTAACGGCGACAGCTTTGTAATTCGACATAAAATTCCTTTAGAAGGAAAAATTGTTGTTAACGATGAGCTGCGTGGTGAAATAACTTTTAATGCAGCGGACATTGATGATTATGTATTATTAAAATCAGACGGCTTTCCAACTTATCAACTAGCTTCTGTTATTGATGACCATCTTATGTCAATAACGCACGTTACTCGCGGCGATGAATGGATTCCATCATTACCGAAAAATGTTTTGTTATATAAATCGTTTAACTGGGAAGCACCGAAATTTATTCATTTCCCGTTGATCCTAAATAAAAATGGTGGAAAACTTTCGAAACGACAGGGTGATGTTTTCGTTGAAGACTTTTTGCAAAAAGGTTATCTAAAAGAAGCCCTGCTAAACTTTTGTGTGTTACTTGGCTGGCATCCGAAAAATGATCAAGAAATTTTTAGCTTGAGCGAAATGGAAGCACTTTTTGATTCAAATGGTATTAGTGTCTCCCCGGCGGTTTTTGATGAAGAGAAATTAGATTTTTATAATAGCCATTATATTAAGAAATTATCAATTGATGAATTGCTTATTCACGCCAAGCCATTCTTAAGTGAAAATCTTCTAAATGCGCTTCCTCAAAAACAAACCGATCAATTTATTAAAGCCGCTCTTATTCTAGAGCAGCCGCGTCTTAAAGTTTTATCTGAGTTAAAAGAATCAACAGCTTTTTTCTTTAAAGAAAAACTTGATTATGAATCTGATTTACTTGTTTGGAAAAAGAATACTGCAGAAATTACAAAAAATAATTTAGAGATTCTTTTAGAAAAACTTTCTTTAATAAGCGAAGGGGATTGGAATACTGTGCAACTTGAGAAAACAATTGTCGAATGGTTGAAATCGGAAAATAAGCAGCTCGGAGACTTTTTATGGCCGATGAGAGTTGCTTTAAGCGGCAGAAAAGCGAGTCCAGGACCCTTTGAAATCGCTTCGGTTCTCGGAAAAGATGAGACATTAGATAAAATCAAGCAAGCCACTGGTAAACTAGTCTAAAATGTGCTATAATAGGTATGTATTAATCTCCATGTTCCAAATTTCCAAAACAAAAACCATTTTTAAAATTTCTTCCATTGCGGCTTTGACAGTCGCTCTTGTTGTTTGCACTCAATTAGCGTATGGAGCTTCAACACCAGACCCTTCAAAGGAAATTAATCAGTTAAATCAAAGCATTCAGGAACGTAAAAAAGAACTTGATGCATTAAAAGCGAAGCAAGAAGAATATAGTAGAGCTTTGGCAAAGAAACAAGCTGAAAAAGCTAGTTTACAAAATCAATTGTCTATTGTTGACACTCGTTTAGCCGGAGCGCAGGTTCAACTTGATCAAGTTCAGGTTGATATAGAAACAACCAACCTTGAAATTCAAAAAGTAGCTTTGGAAATTTCACAAAACAATGATCTTATTAATCAGAACAAACAGCAACTCAGTTCAGCGATTCGTTTATTAAGTCAGGAGGGAGAAAAATCTCAGTTGGAAATATTACTTCTAAATAATTATCTAACAGAGTACATT
>CAYGIU010000074.1:0-4209 GCA_964350015.1 uncultured Gammaproteobacteria bacterium | reverse complement strand
CCATTAAAAAAACCGACATTATGCCGGAATTAATAACGGAAGAAGTTTGTGATAAATGTGGATCGAAAATGCTAATTAAAAATGGCCGCTTTGGTCCGTTCTTAGCTTGCTCTAATTTCCCGGAATGCAAGAACATTAAATCAATGACAAAGAAGTCTCCGGAAGAAGAGGAAAAGATGAATGCCATCAACGAACAGTATAAAGATACAAAATGCGAAAAGTGCGGTGAGCCGATGGTTGTCAAAGTTGGACGATTCGGTCCCTTCCTCGCCTGCTCCGGTTATCCGAAATGCAAAAATATTAAAAATATTGCTGATCCAAACGCGCCGAAAATTCCTTGCCCGGTGTGCGAAAAAGGAAATATCGTTCAAAAGAAATCGCGTCGCGGAATCTTCTGGGCTTGCGACCAATATCCTGATTGTAAAACCGCGTTTAATTCTATGCCAACGGGAGAGAAGTGTCCGGACTGTGAGTCACCTTTGGTTGAAGGTAAGGATGGTCCGAAGTGCTCGAGTAAGACTTGTAAGTACGGGAAGGAGAAATAGGTTTATTCTTAAAAAAGCTCGGCGTTCTAAACGCTGGGCCTTTTTTATTACCGACTTTACCTCGACTATTCCCTTTCATATTAACTCTGTAGTATTGCTACCATATACCGTACCGTCACAAACCACATAATCCAAGCAACCAAAAAGCCGACAGCGAAGTTGACCAGGGCAATTGAAAATTCCCGAGAGCAACGCCATTTTTCCTTTCCTTTTCTTATAAAATTGAAATCCATAGCTAATACCAGTATAATGAGAATCGAAGCGAAAATCAACTATGAACGAGACTCTTATACTAATTATAATCGTCGCCGGATTTGCCCTCTTGGCCTTTTTGCTTATGCGAAAAAAAGAGAACGCCCCTAACGCCGAAGTTGGCGCTTTTATGGAGCGACTCTCTAACTTATCCGAGCAGAACAAAGAATTAAAACAATTGCTTGATGCAAAACTCAGCGAAACGCACGCCGCTAACCGCCAGCAATTTGGCGAAAGCGCGCAGCTTATCAAGGATGTTACGGAAAAATTAACTAAACTTGATGAAACGAATAAACAGGTCGTTAACTTTTCGGCTCAATTGCAAAGCCTCCAAGACATTTTAAAAAACCCAAAACAACGCGGCGTCCTTGGCGAATACTACTTAGAAACACTTCTGAAGAATTGTTTGCCTCCGGCCAGTTATCAAATGCAATATCCGTTTAAGAATAAAACGATTGTTGATGCTGTTGTCTTTGTAAAAGATAAAATTATTCCAATTGATTCAAAATTCTCCTTGGAAAACTATAACCGAATTATTGAAGCACCGGATAAAACCGAACGCGAGCGCTATGAAAAGGTATTTTTAAATGATTTGAAAAATCGTATTGTTGAAACTTCAAAATATATTCAACCGGATCAAGGAACTATGGATTTCGCGTTTATGTTTATTCCGCATGAAGCGATTTATTATGATTTGCTTATAAATAAAATCGGCGCCGTTGCCGAAGATACGGAAAATTTAATACAAAGAGCCGCATCAAAATATAAAGTCATTATTGTTAGCCCAACTTCTTTCCTCGCTTACTTGCAAACGGTCTTACAAGGTTTGCGCGCAATGCAAATTGAAGAAAGTGCTAAATCAATTATCGCTTCGGTTGGAAAACTAAGTCAGCATTTAGGAAGCTACGAAACCTATTTACAAAAACTCGGTGCCAGTCTCGGAACTACTGTAAATCATTTTAATAGCGCTCATAAAGAATTTGGAAAAATCGACAAAGACGTTACTAAAATATCCGGTGCTGTTGCCGGTGTCGAACCGCTCTCAATAGATAAGCCGGTAATGGAAGATCAAGTTTAGTATGGAACAAACAAATCTTTCAAACGCCATTATAACGGTTATTAACCGTTTTGATTTATTTGATTTTCCCTTAACAGATTTTGAAATATGGCAATTTCTTCCGATAAAAACAAGTTTCAATGAAGTCAGAAACATTTTGCCTGAAATAAAAAATATCGAAACAAAATTTGGTTTTTATTTTTTACCTAACAGGGAATCAATCATTGAATTGCGACAAGAGCGTTATCGTGACGCTGCTGAAAAAATTAAACTAACACAGAGCCGTATCCGCTTATTCTCGTGGCTTCCCTGGATCCGCCTTATTAGTTTTGCCAATATTATTGGTCCAAATAATATTAAGGCGCAAAGCGACATTGATCTATTCATTGTTACTAAACAAAACCGCGTCTGGATGGTAAAAGGCATTGCTTCTTTTATCTTTGCGGTATTAAACTTGCGACCAACAAAAAGAAAATCAAAAAATACCGTTTGTTTAAGTTATTTAGTTGATGAAAGCGCGCTCGATTTGAGCAACGGCCGTTATAATGAGACTGATTGGTATTTTAGTTATTGGTTTGTCGGCTTAACGCCACTCTATGGCAGCTCTAAAATATACACTCAATTATTTGAAGCTAATTCCTGGATTACTAAAATGCTACCGAATTGGAGCCTGGCTAATAACGAGCCACGCAAACGATTTATAGCAAAAAATATTTCTAAAAATTCTCTTTCTTTTTGGAACATCTTTGAAAAGATGGCGCATTCATTTCATATGCTTGTCTTAGCTAAAGCTTTGCGCCAACAAGCCAATATCGGATCATCAGTTATTATTAATGATCATGTCCTAAAACTTCATCCCGGCGACCGTCGCGATAAGCTTTTTAATCTCGAACATGAGCGCCTGCAAAATTATGAAAAAACACTTAGTTAAATTAGAAACAATTCTGACATATTTGTTTTTGATTACTCTGCCTTGGCAGACGCGTTATATTTTTTATAACGGCATGCTTAATGATAAATATTGGGAATACGGCACTATAGCTTTATACATTACTGGTTGTATCGCTATACTACTTTTGATTATTTATTTTATTCGCGTTAAAAAACTTTCTTTAAAGCCGCTCTGGGCCATCTTTTGTTTGGCCTTAGGCATAGTAAGTCTCTATATCAGTTCGGAAAAACTCTTAACCTTGACTCATATTATATGGCTGCTTATTGCTGGCGGTATTTTTCTTATTATTAAGAACTCTTTGCTTTCAAAAAAACAATTACTGACAACTTTTATTATCGGGGCGGCGCTCGCCGGTTTTTTCGCTATTTGGCAATTTAGCGCACAAATCGCACCGTCTTCTAAATATCTTGGACTTGCAACGCACAATCCTTCTGAATTAGGTGTTTCAGTAATTGAGGCTGTTGCGCCCGATGGCGTTATTGAGCGTTGGTTACGAGCCTATGGTCCTTTAGATCATCCAAACATGCTCGGAGGATATTTAGCAATCGCTTTTATTTGTATTTTATTCCTTGCTCGCGAACGGAATAACAATAAAACTAATAAAGCAGATTTGGTGTTATATATTTCTTTGATTGGAATTACCGGCGGATTAATTGTTTCTTTTTCTCGAACCGCTTGGATGGCCGCCGTATTGTCCACTCTTATTTTTATTTTCATAAACCCAAAACAGATCAAAGCAACATTACAAAAAATATGGCCGATTCTAGGCGTAAGTATTTTTGTCGCCGCGCTATTCGCCATCCCCTACTATTATTTATTTATTCCGCGCTTTACAAGCGACTCTCGCTTAGAAAATATTTCTTTAGCCGAACGCCAAGCCGGTTATTCCGAATCATTGCAAATCATAAAAACTCATCCCGTAATCGGTTCGGGTCTCGGAACCTATGGTTTACAAATTTATAACGTAAATCCGAAGCAATTAGTTTGGTATTATCAACCAGTTCACAATAGCTTTCTTTTAATCCTCTGCGAACTTGGCTTAGCCGGACTTATATTAGTCTTAAGTGCCTTGTATAGTTTTATAAGGAAGATTAATACGCAATCTCGAACTTTCACTTACTCGATCGTCGCCGGACTTATTGTTATTGCCTTATTTGATCATTGGCTTTTGAGCCTGCACTTTGGTCCACTGCTTGGCGCTATAGCCCTTGGATTGGCTTCCAATAATAACGTTGACTAAGCAAGGCGGGCACGCTACACTGAGTTCATGACAAAAAACACTCAAAACTCTAACGAATTAATGGAAAAGATCAGCTCGCTTTGTAAGCGGCGCGGTTTTATTTTTCCGGGTTCAGAAATCTACGGCGGCCTAGCCAATGCCTGGGACTTTGGTCCGATGGGCG
>CAYGIU010000073.1:0-4294 GCA_964350015.1 uncultured Gammaproteobacteria bacterium | reverse complement strand
TTCCAATTCGGACTAATAATAACTGCTAATTTCCTCATACTAGGTTCGTGTTTTTGATTTCATTTTAAATACATCGCCAAGCGCGCTCATAGCTGTTCCTAGATACCAGGCTACAACTATTAGAAAAGCTTGCGATGAATGCCATTTTTTAAAATAAGAAATCATTGATTCTTTAAAATAATGTTGTTTAGTCGAACGCTTAACTTGATTAAAACTTTGTCCAATATAATCAATGACCTGAGCCGACGGCGTATACCAAACTTCTAAGCCTTTATCGGCAACGCGGCGACAATAATCAACTTCCTCAAACCATAAGAAATATCGCTCATCAAGTCTGCCGATTTTTTCAATTGTTGAACGACGAATCATAAAATAAGCACCTCGTATTGAATCAACACGTGCGGCTTGCGAATAATCAAAATCCTTTCGTAGATATGAATCTAGGATTCCAGGAAAAAGATGAGGCGCTTTTAAGATAATTGCCAGTTGATCGGCCAAGCTCGGAAAACGCCGCACTTGAGGAATAAGTTCATTGCTTTCAGAAATAAGTTTAATACCCGTAACGGCCGCTTGCGGATGCGCATCGCACCAGGCAACAGTGTCAGCTAAGGTATTAGCTAATAACTTCATATCCGGATTAAGCAAAAGAATATAGCGGCCTATACTTAATTCAATACCCTGATTGCAAGCTTGTGCAAAACCAAGATTTCCTAAATTGGCGATAAGCCTTACGGACGGAAACTCACTCTTTAACATATCAATCGTTCCATCAGAAGAATTATTATCAACGACAAGTACCTCAAAAGAGGCTCCACTGCTTTGCATTATCGAACGCAGATTCTCTCTGAGTTTATTCTTTACATTCCACGAAACAATGACTATTGAAATATCCATATTAATAGCGTTTAAGAGTTTTCTTAGCTTTAAAAATAGTTGAATATGTTGCTAACAAATACTGTTCGAAAATAAGAGCTTCAATAAACATCAAAGCTTTGCGCAAGAGGGCAAAACATTTTGAAATTAAACTTAAGGTTCCCCAATATTTAATATATAAAAAATGCTGATGCAAAAATGACCATTCTTTAACTTTGCGGCTATGTGCCCGGCGACTCAATAATCGTTTTAAAAATCCCCCGCCGCTAATAGTTCTATCATGAAATCCCAGCGCTTGCGGAATAAGCGTGCAACTAAAGTCAGCCAATTTCAATCTATACGCTAAATCGCAATCTTCTTTATACATAAAAAAATGTTCGTCAAAAAAATTTCCATTTTCCGAAACTTTTTCCAAAGCTGAAATTCTATATAAAGCAGCCGCTCCCGAAGCACCGATACTCTTAACCGTATCGTATTGTCCTCTATCAAACTCGGCCTGACCAATGTCATAAAAAATCAAACCCTTTTTTAAAGCTAAGCCGCAGCTATCAATAACTTTCGTATGAATATTATGGGCAAAGTCCCAGCGTAATAATTTCGGCATTACGGAACTAAGACGGGAATCCATATCAAGCGCTGCAACTAATTTTTCCAAAGCGTCAGTCGACAATTCGATATCCGGATTAATAACTAAAAAATAATCAGCGCCAGTCGAGAGCGCTTGTTTAATCATTTTATTATAAGCCTTGCTAAATCCTAGGTTATTCTCGGTGTTGTCATGAATAAGTAATTCGTAATTTGTGTAACTTTGCGCTTCAATGCTTTTCTTGAACAACGGCAGATACGGCGCCGTCAGGGCGCCGTATAAAATTGTACCGATACAAACTTTTGAATTTGTCGAAGAATTTAGTGACATTTAAATTATCATGTTTGATTGCAATTTTTCTTTGGCAAGATTTTGAGCCTCTAGCAAACTGTCAAAAGTTCCGGCGTCAATCCATTCGTTTTCAACCATTGCTACTTCAAGCTCCTGACGCTCTAAATACCAATTGTGTAAATCAGTGATTTCTAATTCATCACGACTCGAGGGTTTAACATTTTTCGCAACTTCAACAACACGATTATCATAAACATATAATCCCGTAATACAAAGATTACTCTTTGGTTTCACTGGTTTCTCTTCTATAGAAATAGCTTTACCGTTCGAGTCTATTTCAACAACGCCGAAACGCTCAGGATCAGGGACAGTTTTTGCAAAAATCTTCGCGCCTTTTTTAAAGTTTTTTATTTCCGAGCTCAAATCATCAGCAAAAATATTATCGCCCAAAATCATTACGACATCGTCCTTTCCAATAAAAGATTCTCCGATAATAAATGCATCAGCGAGACCGCGTGGTTCATCCTGAATTTCATAGGTTAAACGAATTCCGAACTCAGAGCCACTGCCTAACAAATTAAGGTACTGGCCAGCATGTTCCGGACCGACAATAATCAAAACTTCTTTGATGCCGGCCTTGAGCAAGGTATTAAGTGGGTAATAAATCATCGGCTTGCTGTAAATCGGTAGCAAACCTTTACTAGTAACTTTTGTGCATGGCCGAAGTCGAGTAGCTCGGCCGCCTGATAAAATTATTCCTTTCATATAAATTTTTCTTGTAAACAATAATCATCTACCGCTTCTTGCCAGCTACGCATTGGAGCACATTTCACTGAACTAAGAAATGAATGTTTTGGACGACGAGCCGGACGCGGAAATTCCGACGCCGAAACAGGAATAAGCTCTATGTCTTTACCGATCTTCTTGAAAAAATATTGAGCCGCTTCATACCAACTGGCTTCTCCGTCATTCACTAAGTGATATATTCCATAAGGACTTTCATCTTCGATAAGAGCCGTTGTTGCTCGAGCCAAATCACGCGTATAGGTAAAAGAACCGATTTCGTCATTCACTGCTTTAATCGTTGTATTTTTTTCTGATAAACGAAACATCAGTTCAAAGAAACTTGGTTTTGCTCCAGTACTCGTTCCTCGCGGTCCGAATAATTTTGAAGTTCTAATCAAATACCACTGCAAGCCTTTTCCGGTCGCGCTAACAAATACTTCTTCGCCATCAAACTTTGACTTCGCATAAGCGCTTTGCGGTTCCGGAATATCTTCTTCAGTATAACTTGTTGTCTTATCGCCTTTAAAAACATAATCTGAAGAATAGTGCACAAGTGTTGCTTTGATCTCCAAAGCTATCGCTGTTAAATTTTTTACCAATAGAACATTCAAAGTTTCACCCAGTTCCCTCGCTTCATCATCGCTTTCCATGCGATCAACGTCGTTATAGGCAACAGTATTGATAATTACTTGTGGTGAAAGTTCAATAATCTTTTTTGACAATAGTCCCTGATCAGTAACATCAATATCAGTCTTATCCCAGCCAATAACTGAAATACCTTCACGTCCATTCAAATATTCAATTAATGCGGTACCAAGGTTGCCCGCCGCGCCCAAAATAAGGATAGTCATATATTTTCTACTAATAGACGTATATATTCCTTTATTTCGAGCTGTTCGTCAAGTGTGTTTTCAGAAGCGATAATAAGGATATTTGCCAATTGAGGAGCGGGAATATGGCGTAAATATTGTAAATCAGAAAGCGTTGTTAAGCGCCGGCTATGCAAAGCCAAGAGGCGTCTAAACCATGCGGACGGCAAGGGGCTTAATTGCGTCGCAACAAGGGGGTGATGATCAAGCGTATGGATGGAACTTTCATACTTTTTCTTATTCCGGCGACGATCACGCTCTAAAATAGCCAAGTCAAGACAGATACCGGAATATTCGTTACGAGTTAAAGCTTCGTCTGTAAATAATGCTTTATGAGCATCATGCATTGGATTCTCAAGAGCAATAAGCGGTTTATATTTTTGAAAAGAAGCGATCAGTGCTAAATACTTTGGTTCTGCCGGACAGGAAAAAATATTTGTCTTGAAAGTTGATATAAAAAAATCAAATTCCCAAGCCTCCATATCAGCCGCCAATCGAACAAAAGGAATCACTAAGCCGTTCAATGTTTCAAGCGCTTTATATAATTCACGTCGTTCATCAATTGGCAACTTATTAAGAAATAATGCACATTCTTCAAGTTGAGATTCACGGATTTTTTCAATATCATCACGCCATGGCAATGACGGCGAGCCGCTGATGCTTAATAAAATATTTTTCGTAAGCTTAGTTGCTATCATAGTTTTTCATATAATGGTTTCCACCATGCCTCATGTTCTTTATACCAATCAACTGTTAAACTCAATCCTTCTTCAAATGAAACTGATGGCTTCCAACCTAATTCTTTTTCAGCGCGACTCGAATCGATTGCATAACGAAAATCATGTCCAGGACGATCGCTCACATACTCAATCGCCGATTCATCTTTTCC
>CAYGIU010000072.1:0-4308 GCA_964350015.1 uncultured Gammaproteobacteria bacterium | reverse complement strand
TCATAAAGGAGATATCTTTCGGGCCGAAGCGAACCTTGAATTAGCCGGAGATCTTTTGCGCGTAGAGAAAACAGAATCTGATTTGTATAAGGCGATTGATAAAGTCAAGGATCATTTGATTGATTTAATCAAAAAACACAAAGAAAAGAGGATTGCCAAACGACGCGAAATAGTATAAGATAGGCTGATTATGAGCATTATTTCTAAATTGTTCGGCGACCCCAACGCCCGTATGGTTAAGACGCTTGACCCATTGGTTCAAGCTATTAACTCACTGGAGCCGCGCTTCACCGCTTTGTCTGACGACGAGTTGGCTGCTTTGACTAATCAATTTAGAGAAAAACTCGGAGTTACTCGAGATGAAGAGGGAAAACTGATTCAAAGTTTAAGTCTTGAAGAAGAATCGGTAATTCTTGATGAATTATTACCTGAAGCTTTCGCGGCAGTTCGCGAAGCATCTCGTCGTGTTACCGGACAACGACATTACGACGTTCAGCTTATCGGCGGAATTATTCTTCATCGCGGACAAATCGCTGAAATGAAAACCGGAGAAGGAAAAACCTTGGTCGCAACCTTGCCTTTATATTTAAACGCACTTGTTGGCCGCGGTGTTCATCTAGTTACGGTTAACGATTATTTGTCGCGCGTTGGTGCTGGTTGGATGGCGCAGGTCTATCATGCGCTTGGTCTTAGTACCGGAGTAATCATTCATGATAAAGCATTAGTGTATGATCCGGAGTATAATGATGAAGCACAGTATGACGAACGCTTGCGACGATTTAAAGAAGTGCCGCGTCGTGAAGCTTATCAGTGCGATATTTTATACGGAACCAATAATGAATTTGGTTTTGATTATTTGCGTGACAACATGGTGATGAGTTCGAAGGAAATGGTTCAGCGCGGCTTGTATTTTTCAATTGTTGACGAAGTTGACTCGATTTTAATCGATGAAGCGCGAACGCCGCTTATTATTTCCGCTCCGGCCGAAGAATCGGCTGATCGTTATTATACTTACGCAACTTTAATGAAGAGCTTAGCAACTAATCCGGATTTATATAATCTTGATGAAAAGATGCATGCTGTTCATTTGACCGAAGCCGGTCAGGATTGGGTCGCGGAAAAAGTTGATACTGATCCATGGAAATCCGGCGATACGATTGCTCAATTCCATCTTGAAGCGGCACTTAAGGCCGAAGTTTTATTTAATAAGGATAAAGATTATGTTGTTCGTGAAGGTGAGGTAATTATTGTTGATGAATTTACCGGACGCATGATGTTTGGTCGTCGTTATAGCGAAGGTTTACACCAAGCGATTGAAGCCAAGGAAAACGTTAAGATTCAGCGCGAAAGCCGAACTCTCGCTACCGTAACATTCCAAAACTATTTCCGTATGTATAATAAGTTGGCTGGTATGACCGGTACAGCTATTACTGAATCGGAAGAATTTTTCAAAATTTATAAATTGGAAACTGTTGCAATTCCAACGCATCGTCCTAATATCCGTAAAGATTTAAATGATCAGATTTACGCTAATGAAGAAGCGAAGTTCAGAGCGACTATTGAAGAAATAAAAGCTCGACATAGCACTGGTCAGCCGGTTTTGGTTGGTACCATCTCTATTGAAAAAAACGAATTGCTCGGAGCGTTACTGGAACGCGAAGGAATTCAGGCGCAAATTTTAAACGCAAAGCAACATGAAAAAGAAGGAAGTATTATTGCTCAGGCTGGAAAATACGGAGCCGTTACTATTGCGACGAACATGGCCGGTCGCGGAGTCGACATTATTTTAGGCGGAACGCCGTTTAATAAAGAGGAATACGAAAAAGTTGTTGCCGTTGGCGGTTTACATGTTATCGGAACTGAACGACATGAAGCACGTCGTATCGATAACCAGTTACGCGGACGCGCCGGACGTCAGGGTGATCCGGGCTCAAGTTTATTCTATGTTTCAATGGATGATGATTTAATGCGCATTTTCGGAGGCGATCGAATGAAAAATTTGATGCGTACATTGAAGTTGCCTGAAGATACACCGATTGAAAACAAAGTAATTTCAAAATCAATTGAATCGGCCCAGCGAAGAGTTGAAGGAAATAACTTTGATATTCGAAAACATTTAGTTGAGTACGATGACGTTATTAACCATCATCGTCATTCCATTTACGGACGTCGTCGTGAAATTCTTGGGCTCGGTGAACATGAACCCAAAGAAGGCGAGCGAACAATGCAGGATATTATTTTGCAGATGGTTGAAGCCGAAATCGAACAACTTGTTAGCTTTCATACGATTGCCGATTATGTTAAAGATTGGGATTTAAAAGAAATAAAAGAAAGCATCGCTACAATTTTTCCAATCGAAGGAGATTTTATTGAAAAATTAGATTTGATTGCTAATGATGCTAGCAAGTTAGATAAAATCAAACTTAAAACCGATATTATTGAACACATCGTAGAGAACGCCAAGAATACCTACGAGAAAATGGCACGGATGGCGAAAGAGGCCGGATTTGATTGGCGCGAAGTTGAGCGTTCGGTTTTATTACGAACAATGGATACCTTATGGATGGATCATCTTGAAGTAATGGATTATATGCGTCGCGGTATTGGTTTGCGTGGCTATGGTCAGCGCGATCCGTTAGTTGAATATAAAAAAGAATCATTTAGATTATATACCGAGTTACTTGGTTTGATTCAGAAGCAAGTAGTTTATTCCATATATAAAGTTGGCGGTTTGCAAGATTTTGTTATGCCGCAAACTAATTTGAGTAATATTACAATTTCCGCTCCGGCAAAAACTATGGGCGAAGGTTCATCGTCGATAACTCAGGTATTTACTGAGCGAAAGGTGAAGGACGCCGAAGGCAATGTTGTTGGTAGAAACGACGAATGTCCTTGTGGCTCCGGAAAAAAATATAAGAAGTGTGGTTTGTTAAATACGGAGGAACATCAGCAATTGAGCGCTAAAAAATAACATTTCCAAAAGCCGAGTATGGATTATCTAGATTTAGAAAAGAACGCTTCGGCTTTTGATAATTTTTGGTATAAGGCGCGACGTGATCTTATTAAAAAATTAATGATTCGTCATGGAATTTCTAATAAAAACATTTTAGAGATTGGTTGCGGCGCCGGTAGTCAATTAGAGGCTTTATCAATTTTTGATAATAAAGTTATTGGCTCTGATATAAATGCCAAAGCTTTAGAAGTAGCAAAAAGCAGGGGACACAATGTCTTTTTTCAAAATATAGAGCAAGCGCTAGAGCATGAAATAAAATATGATTTAATTTGCGCTTTTGACGTCTTAGAGCACATTGAACATGACGAGAAGGCGATGACTAATATCTACTCGATGTTAAAACCTGATGGACTATTTATGTACTCAGTTCCCGCCTATCAGTTTTTATTTAGTAGTCACGACGTTTATTTAGAACATTTTCGTCGTTATTCAAAAAAAGAACTCAAAGATAAATTAAGCGATAAAGGATTTAAACAAGTAGAGAGAGGTTATTGGAATTCGTTTTTATTCCCGGTTATGATCGCTAAGCGTTTGATTTCTAGAAAAGCTAAGCCGCAATCCGAAACCTATGATTTACCAATAGTTATTAATGAGCTTTTATACTGGATGTTAAAAGTTGAAAATAGATTGTTTAAATATAAAATCCGCTTTCCCTTTGGTTTAAGCATTGTTGGAGTAGTAAAGAAATAAAAAAACACAGTTACAACTGTGTTTTTTTAAAAGAACGTTTTTTAAGAGCTAGTATTGGTCGCAACTTTCCTTTCGCCAAATTTAAGAGATTCTAAGAACTCTTTAATCTTGCTTTTAGCAGGAGGGAGAGGTTCCACGCAAACTAAATAGATAACAAGGAAATAATACACAACATGACCATCGACGAATGCTTGAATAATTGGCATCGGAGAAGATGAGAGTCTTACGATTGCTGAGGGTACTAGAGTTAGTACAAAAAAAACTATAGGTAATCTAACAAACCAAAGTCCATAAAAAGAATGCATTGTTGAGAATCTTTTTTGACCTGAGGTAGAACGAGATTCTTCCACGTCACAGGTGTAGGCGATATTTAAAGATATTAAAGTCATGAAGCTACTAAGCAATAAGCTAGTCCAACTCGTTTGTTCAAGTAGAAAAGGGTAATAATAATTTCCTACTTGTAATATGGAGGCGACTGATAAAAACCAAGCAAATATTTTTGCCAGAAAAAAATTATTTTTCCCTGTTAGCTTTTGAAACCAATGGGCAGTCTTTGTGATTCGATCTAATATTTTTGTATCAATGAACTGTAAAATGTCTATCAC
>CAYGIU010000071.1:0-4315 GCA_964350015.1 uncultured Gammaproteobacteria bacterium | reverse complement strand
ACATCGCCTCCCATCTTTGCATATTAACGCACCATGTCTTTTTCTGTAATTTCTTCAATTTTCTCGTCCGGACGCAAAATTTCAGCCGGAGGCATATCCGGATCACGTTCTTGTTCAAAATTATTGATTATTATTTCTGGTGCTTCTTTCATATATAGTAATCATGACAAGAAACAAAAAAACAGGCAAATGCCTGTTTTATTCGCTCTTACGAACTTTAGGCGTAACCCAAAATCCCATGTATTTCCCAAACATTAATCGCGTCTGAGCTTCAAGCCCCGGAATGGCGCCGAATAAGACAATTACTACCGGCAAGAAAATCCATTGCAACACTATAATAATGTATTGTCGGATTTTCTGTCTGTGAACTTTTGGCAAAATTAAGATTGAAATAACAGCGGACAAAATCATACCGACCATAGCAAGAGTCATAAGCCAGCGCGTTACGTCAGGCAAATTACTAGATAAGACAGTCGCATTAAATCTATCTCCGCCTAAAAATAACGGAAGCCAACCGATAATCGAAGTAATAAGAGCGTTAGTAGCCCAAGAGTGAAAACCATAAAGCTGTACACCAATGTGATTAATGTAAACTTGCTTCTTCGGAATTTGCTTCCAGCTTTTAATCGTATTAAAAATCAAATAGGGAATATTCTCCGCTCCCCAACCCCAGCGACGTTGTTGTCTGTACAAAGATCCAGCCGTTGTCCAACGATTACGATCCATACAAATATCCATCGAGACTGGGAAATAAAGCGGTTCAACGCGGTAATCACCTTTGTAATAACAAAAGCAATGCCAGAATATTCGTGAATCTTCTGATACCATATTCGTTGACCAAAATCCAATGTCAGTTAACGCCTGCCAGGTCATTGAATGCGAAGAATAAGTCGCGAGCTTCTCCGGTTTGATTTGTTGCATCATCTGCCAGAAGGTATTAGAAAACGCAGCGACGCGCGCAAAGAATGGTGCTTCCCAAATATTATTATGATACACCGGTACTGGTTGATAACTCGCGCGATACGGTCGATCAACGGTCAAGAAGGCATAACTAAAACAATGAAAATATCCCGGATGCACAACCGTATCAATATCAAAAACACTGACCAGAATTTTTTTCGGATCAAAATTTCCAACATCAATAATATGTTTCTTTAATTCCTTAGCGGCCCAAGCTTGGTTCGCGCCTTTTCCTTTCAACTCTCCTTCGATCCCGTCCGGATGAACCGTAACGAGTAAATGCGCAAACTTTGAAGCATACTCATTTCGAATGGCGTCACCTCTTTCTTTTGCTTCTTCCCCGGCTCTTCCCTCGGTCGCGAGCACTACAATCATTCGTTGCGTCGGATAACCGCTCGCAATAATCGCTTCTAAGGAAGGACGAATAACATCCAAACCTTCATTATAGGTCGGCAAAATTATTACATGCCATAATTCTTGCCAGGAAAAACCCAGTTTTGAACTAGCTCCAAGCTCATCGCATTTTTTCGCCCAATCAACTTTCATGCGTTTTCTGATCGCGCGATAAGAAATCAATAAATGAGTTCCTAAAAAGATAACAAGCAAAAGCCAATAGACGTCAAACAAAATAACAAAGACGGCGGTACCGACCGGAGCCGTTGCCGATAAGACAACCAAGCCAATAATAGTTCCCCAGGATAAAATTCCGGGCAACATTTCAAGCATTCGATACAGGCGTCGATCTTTGCCCTGTAAATCAGTGGCTTTACTTATTTTTAGATAATCCATACACAAATATTTTTTCTCCTAACGCGTACAAAAATATAAAGATGACACTGACAATAATAAGATTAAAAAACAATTCGCCATTACTAAAATAGCTGAGAGCATATTTTACAACGCGTACTGGTCGCAAAACTAGATCCCAAGAATTAAAACGACCGAGCAAACCAATCAATACTCCCCAGGCCGATAATACACAAGCAATGGCTGCAAAAGTAATTCCACTGCGTGTACCAAGACGCTCGCTTACAAAGTTTTTAAGCGGACGAAGTGCTAAAACAAAGGCCGGCCAACCCATTGCGGCATAGGCAAAGAAAAATAGGCTCATCCAAGCGTTTTCTGAGCAAATATTGCCATAAGCGTCTAAAGAGCAGGCGCCAATAATATGGCGGGCGTCTGTCATAAGATACGCTGTATTTGGTAATAACGCAAGCCAGACGGCTGAGAGTAATAATTTTATAATTAATGGTTTTTTCGAGTTCCAACAACGTACCGTTAACTGCGTAATGTAGATTGCAAAGATAGCTAAAAGAATATTCCAGACAACAAAAGACAAGGGGTAACCATTGATGTTTAATCCAAAGATATTTAAAGCTGTTCCAATAAAAGCATCTGCCGGGTATGTCATATACTTATTTTTCTTCGTAATTTACAAGCCCGTTGATTGCCTGAGAAATTTTTGTTATTAAAGCTCTCATCTGTTTTGATATGTTTGAATTACGAACAATTGAAGCTGCCTCTAAGGGATCTGAATCAATACTTTTAAGTGAAATATTATGATCCGCCAATATATCGCCAGCTTCATTGCGAAAAACACTCCAAAACACAACAAGCGCCCGTTCAATCTCGTCACGCTTTTCTTCGGGCTTTACTTCAGCTAACACAGCAGAGCCTAATAGTTGCGCTTCATTAAGCAAACGATAGAGCGATGCATCCCTAACTTCAAGACTTCTGATTTCAATACGCCCAGGAAAGTTCCATTGATTAATAGTTTCACTTTGTTCGTCTCGTGTTTTTTTAGCGGTTTTTTTAGCGGTGAAATCTAGCCCGACCATTACCGAAGTTTTTCTTTTTTCCAAACGATCAGCAGAAGTAAAAGCGTAGGTCATGCATGATGTTAGCAAATATGAATTATATTTGTATCTATTCCACATATTAACGTCGGCCGGTTCTTTTCTATTCAGACCATTAAAAAGATTTTCTGATAGCTCAAGTGGCACACCTAGATTAAGATGCATTGAATAGTCTCCTAATCCTTCAATATAGCGATGCTGCTTTGTAGATGAAGTTTTAATATAATCACCTTCAATCAACTCGTGTACAATTAAGCTTTGTGTCTTAGCACTATATGAAAAATCATTTGCAAATTCCCAGCTAACACCATCTTGATGAATCGCTGGATCATTTATTAGGCCAAGCTTACTTGTAGCATTTAACAAACTCTGATTAACCATAAAATCTGAACGATCCGGAAGCTCTACTTCAACACCAATAGTCGGCAAATACGGATTCTCTAATGCCTTTTCTTCTGCTTCAATAATATTTTCAATCTTAGCTCGTTCTTTTTCAAGTTCCTGTTCATACCCTCCAGCCGGCTCTTGTCGGTTATTCTTTATATATGCATTAAATAAGTGCAGACACAAAGCAGGTTTAATTTTTTCTGAAACTTGACCAAATGCTTCAACCGCATTTTTAATATCACGAATAACCGTAGCAGCAATCCGCTCTTCGTTTATATCTCTCTCTACACTTAGCGTGGGTGCCCACTCTATTGCCATACTAAAACTCTACTTTTTGTCCTGGCTTAAGTGTCCCCGTTTCAGATTCAGCTTCCGGAGCAGGAGCTTCACGAGGAATATCTTTTAATGACAAAGTTTTGAGCGGCGCTGCTGGTGCGGGAGCCGGGGCGGCGTGCAGGTTCTGTAATTCTTCCTGCTTCATTCTTTTGCGATCATTAGTTTCCTTTGTTTTTTCTTCACGCAAAATACTTAAACATTCTTTACAAAATACTGGACGAACGCCATCAGGCTTAAATGAAACTTTAGTTTCCTTACCGCAACGCGCACAAACAGCATCATTAAGATATAAGGTTGAATCTGATTTTGGAGCTGGCGGAACATGCATCTGCGCCGTTGCTATTTTTGCTGCTTGTTCGGGAGCCGGCGCTGTTCCCGCTTGAGAGGCCGAGACTGGAACCGCCATTATTCGCGGCATCGCCGCTTCTTCTTCGGCATTATGCCACTTCATAATTTTATCTGAAACTTCATCGCGTTGCGAAGCGTAACGTTCTCGCGAAACAGCGATTACTTTATCTTTCTGTCCGGTTTTCTCTGCTTCGGTTAATGGAGCTAAACCGCGAGCCGAAAACGGATCAGAGGCAACACCGTCAATCATTAATTTCAAGCAAACATTATATTTAGGAAGGTTAACTAAATCTTCTTCGGTGAAGACCGGCGTAAATTCCTTAACTAATTCTTCGGCGTCGGTCGCGCCGACGCGAAAGACAACCAAAGTACCAACGTTTCCAAAAACGGCAAACTTAACTTTTTCAGAAAGCTGTTCGATATACTGG
>CAYGIU010000070.1:0-4370 GCA_964350015.1 uncultured Gammaproteobacteria bacterium | reverse complement strand
GTTAAAATCACGGCGCGGCGGACGAGCGGCAAAGTCGCCGGTCTGCTTCCCCTTCTCATTTTCCCATAAATGTTCATTTTCGGGAAGTCCTTTCATTGTTAAATTAACGCGGCCTTTTTCATCAATTTCTTTAATCTTTACCATAACCTCGTCGCCAACAGCAAAGAAGTCGGATGGAGATGAGACTCGGTATGGTGCCATTTCACTAACATGAACCATTCCATCGCGGCCCGGAGTAAGTTCAATGAATGCTCCAAAGTCGAGCATACGAACAACCTTACCGGTGAAGCTTTCACCCGGCTGGAAATCGCGGACAATATTATTAATCCATTCAAGCGCTTTTGAAACGCCTTCCGCATCGGTTCCGCAAACCATAACTAATCCGTCATCATCGATATCAATTGTAACGCCACACGCATCAATAATTTCATTAATAACCTTTCCGCCGGATCCGATAACTTCTCCAATCTTTTCCGGATCAATATTCATTGTTGTAATACGCGGAGCATATTTAGAAAGTTCCGGACGCGGCGCCGATAAGGCGGCGTTCAAAACATCAAGAATTTTCAAACGCGCAGCTTTTCCATCAGTCAAAGCTTTTTCCATGATGGCTTTATCCAAACCAATTGTTTTTGTATCAAGTTGAATCGCGGTAATACCCTCATCGGTTCCTGTAATCTTAAAATCCATTCCGCCTTCACCATCTTCTAAATCTTGTAAATCAGTTAACACTTCCCAACGGCTCATATCCGCAACTGAAGCCAAACCCATAGCAACTCCGGCAACAGCTTTTTTCAACGGTACACCGGCATCAAACAAAGCGAGAGATGCAGCGCAGGTCGAAGCCATTGATGAAGAACCGTTTGAAGATAAAGTTTCGGCAACAACGCGAATCGTATACGGGAATTCTTCTTTTGATGGAATTAATGAAGCGATCGCTTTTTCCGCTAACGCTCCATGACCAATTTCACGACGACCGGCGCCGCGCATTGGTTTTGCTTCGCCAACCGAAAACGGAGCGAAATTGTAATGGAGCATGAAACGTTTCTTAGCTTCGCCTTCCAATCCTTCCAATGATTGTTCATCGCCCGGCGCGCCAAGAGTAACAACGGACATTACCTGTGTTTCACCGCGAGAAAATACGGCGGCGCCGTGATTGCGCGGTAGCATTTCAACATCAGCTTCAAGTAAACGAATTTCATCAAGCGCTCGTCCGTCAACGCGTTTCTTTTCATCCAAGATCGCTCGAGTAACTTCAGCTTCAACGGCTGATTCAACTAATTGATAAATCGCAGCCTTACGATAGGCAGCGTCAATCTCTAATCCAACTAAGAATTCATCAAGTTTATCTTTAATCGCATTAACCGCGGCCTTGCGTTCACCTTTGGTGTAATACACTTTATCAAACAAAATCTTTTTAACATTTTCCGAAAGCCATTCACCGGCTTTTGTTAAAGCCGCTTCTTTCAATTCATCAATCTTTGCTTCGGCTTTACGAACAACGCGTTCATGTTTCTTTACGCCAAGTTCACCAACCATTTTATTGATCAACTCAATTGCTGGACCCATATTCTTTTGACCGGCTAAAATCGCTTCGAGCATCGCAGTCTCATTAACTTCCTTAGCGCCAGCTTCAATCATAACAACACGTTCGTTAGTTCCGGCAACAATCAAATCCAAGTCGCTTTCAAGACGATCCTTATAAGACGGGTTAAAAACAAATTCATTGTTAACTCTTCCAACGCGAATACCGCCGATTGGTCCTTTCCAATCAACACCGGAAAGAGATAGAGCGGCCGAAGCGGCAACTAATGAAACAATGTCATAATCATTCTCATGGTCTACTGATAAAACAGTAATAACAACTTGAACATCGCGGCGTGATTCCTGATCAAACAAAGGACGCACGGAACGATCAATCATACGACCGGTTAGGATCGCATCATCAGTCGGACGGCCTTCACGCTTAACCCAGCGTGAACCCTTGATAATTCCGGCAGCGTACAAACGTTCCTCAAACTCAACCATGAGCGGAAAAAAATCCGTTCCTTCGCGAGCTTCTTTAGATTGCACTACTGTCGCTAACACAACAGTTTCGCCGTACTGAACAGTAACAGCAGCATCGGCCTGACGCGCTAATTTACCTGTTCTAAAACTAAGCGGCCGGCCGAGCCAGTCGCAACTAAACACATTTTCTTTGGTCATACATTTTTTGTGTCTGGCCAACAAACTAAAGGACTGAGGAAAAACCACAGTTCTGTCTGTTTGCCGGTCAGACTAAATTAATTAATAAATTTAACGTCCAATCAAAAACTTTCGATTGTCACTCAAGCTAATAAAATCATCAACACTTTCAATTAATTTTGAAGATGTTGTTTGTCTAAAAGCGATTACTTCAACGCGGCAACCTTTCGCAGCCTGTAAATACTCAACAAGCGGGATATAATCTCCATCGCCGGAAACTAATACAATAACATCAACGTGTTCGGAAAGCTTAATCGCATCAATAGCAATCCCGACGTCCCAATCAGCCTTACGAGCGCCACCGGAAAAAACCTGCAGATCTTTAATCACAACTTCAAAGCCTTGATTACTCAATGCTTCAAAAAAGTTTTCTTCTTCTTCAGACGCACCGCGAATAACATAGGCGACAGCGCGCACTAATTCGCGGTCGGCAATAGCGGCTTTTAATACTTCTTTAAAATTAACGCGACGCTTGTATAAATTTTTAGCTGAATGATACATGTTTGCGGCATCAACTAAAATTCCGACGCGTTGAGCTTTGTGTTTTGTCATAGTTAGCACAGGAAGCGAGCTTTCGGCCCGCTTCCGTTTAGTATTTATCATGCTTTTTCAACTTCAACTTCATCACCAATTTCATCGGAAAGCAACTCGGCTTCGATAGCCTTGCGCTCTTCCTCTTCTTCAATCATTTTCTTGGCGATTTTCAACTTAAGCTTCATTGCCAATTCCATAAACGCTTTTTCATCTTCGCGTTGCAAGTATTTGAGCAAACGGCGACGTTCGCCAACTTTGCGCAATAATCCACGGCGGGATGAATAATCGTGTTTATGCATTTTCAAGTGATCTGTCAGCTGATTGATTTCCTCAGTCAAGATAGCAATCTGAACTTGAGGCGAACCAGTGTCAGTGTCATGCACTTTGAACTTGTTAATTAAGCGTTGCTTTGCCTTTTTGTCTAGCATAGTCGTTTGCTGGACCAAGAAATACCTTTTAAATGGTAAAACCGAGTGCCAGTACATTAATAATAAGTAGGCTTAGTGTACAACAAATTGATAAATAAATCAAGACGTCGTACAATGTAAGGTATGGCCGAAAAAAACGCTCAAAAACTTAATCAATTAGACCGCTCCATTACTGATTTTCTTGAGTATCTCGAAGTTGAACGCGGGCTTGCTGCCCTGACTTTACGCAATTACGGCTTCTTTTTACATCGCTTTGCCGACTTTGCTCGGGAACGCGGGATAAACAAGCCGGAAGGAATTTCTAAAATCATTGTTCATCAATTCCGCTTACATTTAAATCGTCTACCATCACGCGGAGATGATCCGATAAAAAAGAATACACAGAACTATCATCTCATTGCCCTAAGAACTTTCTTAAAATATTTAAATAAGAATGATGTTAAGACCTTAAGCCCGGATAAAATAGAATTATCAAAACAAGAACCACGACAAGTTGATTTCCTAGAAGGTTCAGATTTAGAAAGAATCTTAGAAATGCCGTTGCAACACGCCAAAGAACCTTTACAACAATTGCGCGACAAATCTTTGCTAGAAACGTTATTCTCTACCGGCTTGCGTGTCAGCGAACTTGCTAAATTAAAAGTTGATGATATTAATTTAAATAAAGCGGAGTTTACGGTGCGCGGAAAAGGCTCAAAGCTACGATTAGTTTTTTTATCAGAAACTGCCCGGCATTGGATAAAAAAATATTTAGCGGAAAGACATGATCCGAGTCCGCTCATTTTTCCGATTACACCGCGTTCGATTGAAAGATTAGTTTCGCGTTATGCGCGACTGGCCGGAATCATGAAACGAGTAACGCCCCACACAATGCGCCACAGCTACGCTACCGATTTATTGATGAACGGCGCCGATATTAGAAGCGTGCAAGCAATGCTCGGACATTCATCAATTACCACAACGCAAGTCTATACGCATATCACCGATCAGCAGTTACGAGATGTCTATTCAGCGTTTCATGGGAAAAGGCGTAAAAAGTAAAATAAAGATGATTGACAAAAACCATTTTTATTGCTATTTTTAGACGAGTGTTCGCGGATAAACTACGTCCTCGTAGTTCAATGGATAGAACAGGAGACTTCTAATCTCTAGATGAAGGTTCGA
>CAYGIU010000069.1:0-4453 GCA_964350015.1 uncultured Gammaproteobacteria bacterium | reverse complement strand
TGTTTATCAAAAACACAGCTCCCTGCTAACTCGCAAGAGGATGTATAGGGGGTGATGCCTGGCCAGTGTCCGAACGTTAAGAGGAGAGGTTAGTCCTTCGGGGCGAAGCTTTGAATTTAAGCGCGGATGAACGCCGGCCGTAACTATAACGGTCCTAAGGTAGCGAAATTCCTTGTCGGGTAAGTTCCGACCTGCACGAATGGCATAACAACTTGAAAACTGTCTCAACGAGGGACTCGGCGAAATTACAAGACCAGTAAAGATGCTGGTTAACCATAGTTGGACGAAAAGACCCCGTGAAGCTTTACTACAACTTGATATTGAGTTAGGGATGCGTCTGTTCAGAATAGGTGGGAGACTTCGGTCACCAGTGAGATACCACCCTGACGTATTCTTAATTCTCACTTCGCTCCCTGAATCGGGAGAGAGGACAGTATCTGGTGGGTAGTTTGTCTGGGGCGGATGCCTCCTAAAAGGTAACGGAGGCGTTTACAAAGGTCGGCTAGTCCGGGATGGAAATCCGGATGATAGTGTAAAGGCACAAGCCGGCTTTACTGCAAGACCTACAAGTCGCGCAGTTGCGAAAGCAGAACTTAGTGATCCGACCGTACGAAATAGAACGGCGGAAGCTCATCGGATAAAAGCTACTCCGGGGATAACAGGCTAGTCACGCCCAAGCGTCCACAGCGACGGCGTGGTTCGGCACCTCGATGTCGGCTCGTCGCATCCTGGGGGTGGAGAAGCTCCCAAGGGTTGGGCTGTTCGCCCATTAAAGCGGCACGCGAGCTGGGTTCAGACCGTCGTAAGACAGGTCGGTCTCCTCTCCACTATGGTCGCGGAAATTTGAGAAGGCTCTTCCCTAGTACGAGAGGACCGGGAAGAACGAAGCTCTAGTGTGCCAGTTGTCCTACCAGGGGCATTGCTGGGTAGCTATCTTCGGTTTAGATAAACGCTGAAAGCATCTAAGCGTGAAGCTGTCTTCAAGATTAGATTTCATAGGTTGGTCAGAGAATATGACCTTGATAGGTTCTAGGTGTAAGCCCAGTAATGGGTTGAGCCGAGGAATACTAATAAACCATCAGATGTTCCCACTTTTTTGTTTTTACGATTCGATTCTGATTAAAACAATTTTGTTCTATACTATATTTTTTACCCCGCCCATCTGGGCGGGGGCAAGTTAACAAGCCGATGTTTAAAGGCATCGTCTTGGTGCTTCAAGCGAAAGGGTCACACCTGTTCTCATCCCGAACACAGAAGTTAAGCCTTTTAGCGCCGATGATACTCGAGCCGTCCAAGCTCCGGAAAAGTAGGCCAGCGCCAGGACAATGCTTTTAAGCATCGGTTTTTGTTTTGACAAAAAATGATCAGTTTGATATAAATAAACCTTGAAAGTTCTTTCCCCAAAACTTCAAATAGAAAGGTAATCATGAGAAACCATGATGCAGTAATCATTAACAACTGGCCGCACTCATTTGATGAATGCAGCTGCCTGTTACCGGCTAATATCACAGCAGAAGATGTTTCTGTTTTACATATAAGCCATGGTCGTCCCCCGACGATCAGTGAAGTATATAACTTCGGGTTAACAAAAATATTTAATTCATCGCAAGCTATAACAAGAATAGCTCAAGATGAAGAGAATAAAAGTCAGCTCAGTAAAATTATTGATGAAGCTAAAAGCCTTGGTGTCGTTATTGATATGAGCAAGGCATATTCGCAGCATCTAAATCCTCTCTTTATCCCCCACATTCTTTCAAGCGAACTTCATATCGAATAGATTGAATACGCGTGCAGCACTTTTATCCAGAGTTTAGGCTCTGGATTTTTTATTTTTATAAAGATAATACAAAATAACCAAAATAGATACTATGGCTGCGCCGAATAAATAGAGGAACAAGATATCTTTCTTTGATCGCTCGATTGGTTTTAATATATCTTCCGGTAATTGAGTATGAGAAATTGGCAAACTAGCCATAGCAAACTCAGCTGTTTCTTCGACGCTTTCAATTTGTTTAGCCGCTTGTATGTCCTCTTTAGATCGCGGTTGTAAACGTGGTTGTCCGTTAGAAACCGTAAGAATTCCAGAAATAGAAATTGTATCACCGACTGTAAAATCAGAAACTTTAAGTCCAGTATTTTTAGATAAATATACTTCAATTTCACCTTCGCTATCAGCTAAATAAACACGCGGAGACTTTTTAGAAACCACTTCTCCTTCAACTAAGGCTAAGCGTGGATACGGCGCTTTGCGTAAATCCGAACTTGAGTTTTGTTTGAATCCATCAAGCTCAGCGTTCCCGATAATCTGGATATCTTTCGTATCTTTAGTACTTATTTTTGGTCCAGTTTCAGTTTCGCTATATTTACCCGTAACAATCAACTGATCACCGGCATTAATCTTAGGAAATAATTTTTTTGAATTATATACTTGAATGAGTGGTTCCCCATATTCAGGTAAAAGATAAAAATACTGTATACCGAAAACTCCCGGGGCAACAACGGCGATTCCCGAAGTGGTGAACTCTTTATTTTCTTTCGGCGCTGCCGTAACTTTTTCTCCTAATACTTCTTTAGACTTCTCTACTATCGTTTGTTCGCTTGTAACTTCTTTTTCTTCTAATTTCTTTTCCTCTTTAAAGGTTAATGTTTTCGAGAATGATGAATTACCGTAATCTGTGGTGATAGTTAAGGTTATTTTGTAACTGCCGGCCTTGGAATAAAGGTGTGAAGGATTTTTTTCAGAGCTAGTGAACTTATCGCCGAAATCCCAATTATAAAGAATTGTTAAACCGGAAACATATGAATCCGAACTGTCAAAATGAATAGTTTCGTTTAACTTAGGTTCATTAAGCAGCTCGAAGCTAGCGAGAGGCGGCCGTTGTAGTGTATTTTCCATGCCCGGCGTCGGTCGAGTTGTCCATTGCCAGCCGCCCGTTATAAAGTTCGCGTAACTTTGTCCAGGCGCTGTCTTTTTGTACGTTACAGTTTGATAACTGGTTTGTTTAAATGGTTGATATAATTTAACACTTGCTCCATCGTTAGAAAGAGGAACTTTACCCTCAGTTTTAATGACATAATAATTTTGTCCGCCGATTGCAGCGCCCAAGGGCAACATTAACATATTCCCGTTTACTTCAAGGCGCCAGGCTTCTAACGAAACAAATTCTTTTCCTTTATTATAAAGTTCAATAAATTCTTTATCTGATGATTCTCCATCAATACCTTTTGGATTCGCAAAAATTTCGGAAACAATAATGTCTTTGCTATAAGAATATTTTTCAGTTTCATCAACTACTGTTTCCTCCTCATCATCAGAAATTATCGGTAGTAATGAAAAATCCAATGAATTATCGTTGGTATCAATATTATTATTTCGTTCTAACCATTGTCCACCTTCTGGATTATATGGAAAAGGAGCCGTCTCAACAAAGCTGTTCGCGGCATCGCCCCAAGCTACTGAATCAATAATCGGACCACTCGCTCCTTCTCGTATTGCAATACCATTATCATTGGAAATCGTTTGCGTAGAAGAAGTGTTTGCTTTAATTAAATCTGCAAAGCCGTCTGTTGAGCAGGCCCATACGTAGCTCTCGTTGGGATTAATCATTGTCGGCTCACTCCAGGATTTTAAAATTGTGTCTGTCGTGCCCGTCTTTGTTCGTTTAACTAAACGTAAACCATTTAAATCAATTGGAGTAGATGATGTATTATATATACTTACATAGTCTTCGGCTGTTTTTCCGGTACCGCCCGTGATTTGAACTTTGCTTATTACTAAAGCGCTCGGTTCAATGGCGTGTACACAAAAAGCCCAGGAAAAAAATCCTGCGCTTATGATGCTTAAAAGCATCGCGCGGCAAAGCCGCACCCCTCCTTGATGCATAAAAGAAATTAATTATTAAATTGGAGAGATGGATCCCAGCCTTCGCTGGGATGACACTATGTGGAGAGTTTTTTCTTGAACCAATCGACCCAAGGAATAGACATTGGATCTACATGATTAAAGATAGATACATAATACGATAAGTAGCTGCCAAATTGCAAGAGCTCGAGACCCTGCTCAATTTTTGTTTTACTTGAAAGCTTGTGGCCATATACTTTAATACGATTTTTCTTAAACAGTTCTTTGCTAATATCCATTCTTTTTTGGATTTTTTTATCATCGAGAGACGAATCAATAAATAGTGTTGTTAGCCGCTTGCGATTTGATTTTGGGAAAGATAAACCTTCAAGCGCATGATGGTTCATATCAGAAACTGTCAGATATAAAGAGTGTTGTTTAGCGCTTTCATTAAATTGATTTCGTAGAGCGTGAGCATTACCGGAAAATAGAGGACCGCTAATTATGATAAGTTCCTTGCCTTTAATTTTTTTAGCTAAAGCTCGAGCCGGATTTTTTGATGAGCTTAAAATTTTGCTATTTTTAGCCAATTTTTTAGCACTATTGCTTAGC
>CAYGIU010000068.1:0-4580 GCA_964350015.1 uncultured Gammaproteobacteria bacterium | reverse complement strand
GCGCTTAAGCGAGCAAACTCAACATGATCAGCATGCTGCATTTGCTCCTTAAGCCCTTCAGCGCGCTTACGAGCAGATTCAATAGCCGCTTCATCTAATTCCTCAGCTCGTTCCGCAGAGTCCGCTAAGATAACGACTTTATCAGCCAATACCTCTAACAATCCTCCGGAAACTGCCATAACGTCGCGTTCACCATTTTCGAGTACAACTTCAATGACGCCCGATTTCAATAATGAAACAAGCGGGACATGAAGCGGTAATACTGTAATTTCCCCATCAAGCGTCGGTATAGAAACCTGACGCGCGTTGGTTTTTAGAACAACGCGTTCCGGGGAAACAACTTCAAATTTGAAATGGTGAATGGACTCGGACATACTATCGTATTTTAATTAACCTCGTCAATAGTTCCTAACATGTAAAAATCATTTTCATTCTTCGAATCATAGTCACCGTTCAAAATAGCGGCAAATCCGCGAACTGTATCGGCAAGACTAACATACTTTCCCGGACGTCCGGTAAATGTTTCAGCAACAAAGAACGGTTGAGACAAGAAGCGTTGAACTTTACGAGCTCGAGAAACAGTCAATTTATCTTCAGTAGATAATTCTTCCATACCCAAGATAGCGATAATGTCTTGTAAATCTTTATAGCGCTGTAAGATAAGCTGAACACTACGAGCAACGCGATAATGTTCTTCGCCAACAATCATTGGATCTAAAATTGTTGAAGAAGAGTCGAGCGGATCAACAGCTGGATAAATACCAAGTTCAGTTAATGAACGAGACAAAACTACCGTTGAGTCTAAGTGAGCAAAGGTTGTTGCCGGCGCCGGGTCAGTCAAATCGTCAGCCGGAACATAAACCGCTTGAATCGAAGTAATAGAACCGTCATTCGTTGAAGTAATACGTTCCTGCAATTTTCCCATTTCCGTCGCTAAAGTCGGTTGATATCCGACAGCTGATGGCAAACGTCCAAGCAAGGCGGACACTTCAGCTCCGGCTTGAGTAAAGCGGAAAATGTTATCGATAAAGAATAGAACATCTTGTTTTTGTTCATCGCGGAAATATTCAGCCATACATAAACCAGTAAGCGCGACGCGAGCACGAGATCCAGGTGGTTCATTCATCTGTCCGAAAACCATTGCTAATTTATCCAAAACTTTAGCGTCTTTCATTTCGTGGTACAAATCATTTCCTTCACGAGTACGTTCACCAACTCCGGCAAAGACTGATACTCCACCATGTGCTTTGGCAATGTTATTAATAAGTTCTTGGATAATAACTGTTTTACCGACACCGGCTCCGCCGAACAATCCGACTTTACCACCTTTAAGAATCGGACAAATCAAATCGATAACTTTAATACCGGTTTCAAGAATTTCAGTTTTTGTAGATTGTTCAGTTAATTTCGGCGCGGCGCGATGAATTGGATATTTTTTCGTGCCAGTAATCGCAGCCCCACCGTCAATCGGTTCACCCAAAACGTTAAAAATACGTCCTAAAGTTTCGGCACCAACGGGCGCGCTAATTGGCGCACCAGTATCCGTAACAATGTCACCACGCTTTAATCCGTCCGTAGTTCCCATTGCTACTGCGCGAACAGTATTACCACCGATATGTTGTGCGACTTCCAAGGTTAAAACTTCTTCACCATTCTTAACGGTCAAGGCCGCATTTAAAGCCGGTAAGTTTTCAGAAAACTCCGCGTCGATAACAACGCCGATAACCTGTTTAATAACTCCGTGATTTTTTTGTGCTGTCATATGTAAAAATTATTCTAGGGCGGCGACGCCAGCCGTTATTTCCGCAATGGCGGCCGTAATAGCCGATTGTCGGGCTTTGTTATAAGAAAGCGTTAACTCAACTCCTAAATCGTTAGCTGCTTCAGTTGCCTGATGCATAGCGGTCATACGAGCACTATGCTCAGAAGCTAATGATTCAAGTAGTGCCTGATACAGTTGAATCTCCAATAAACGAGGCACAACTGCTTCAAGTACTAATTCTGGACTTGGTTCAAAAATAAATTCAAAACTGAATTTTCCGCGATGACTGTGTTTTTGCGCTTTGTCAGCAATAAATTGTTCTGTTGACCCAACTGAATCTTCAGCACTCATAATTCCCAAACCATTGTCCGCTGAATGGGTGGAGACTGGTAAAAGCTGTTTTAGTTTTGGAAGCTGACGAGCGGCGTTAATAAAGTCAGCATAGGCAACAAAAATCTTGTCATACTTTTGTGATAAATATGCTTCACTGACAAAACGAATGATTGGCATTACTGCAGCAGCATCAAGTCCGGCTTCCGGATAAGGGAATTGCGCGGCGACGGTGAGCGTTTGAGCAAGACTTTCACCTTTTTTTCCGACAAGAATGATTTCTGTCGGAACTGTATCAGCGGCGATTTGCGCGCGAACTAAGGAAATGAGCGAAGCGTTAAATCCGCCGCACAAACCACGATTAGAAGTTATCAAAACAATTGCTTGAGATTTAATCTCTTTGCGTACTTCTAGTAAGGGATGATTCACACCGGCAGCGTTAGTCAAATTCAATAAAGTTTCCCAACCTAAGTTAGCATAAGTTCTCGTCGCTAAGGTTGCTTCAACAGCTTTGCGCATCTTAGAAGCCGAGACCATTTCCATGGCTCGAGTAATTTTTTTAGTATTACCAATCGACTTAATGCGTCGTTGAATGTCCTTAGTGTTGGCCATAGTCAATTGAATTTTTATAATCAGCAATTGCCGCTTCAAGTTTCTTCTCGTTCGCTTCGCTTAATTCTCCGCTTTCAGTAATTGCCTTCAAACCTTCTTTAAAGCTTGTGTTCAAATACGAACGCATGCCTAATTCAAACTCCTGCATTTTTTCTACCGGAATGCTGTCCATGTGTCCGTTAATCAAAGCCCAAAAAACAACAACCTGTTCAGCAACCGGTAACGGAGCATACTGTCCTTGTTTGAAAATTTCATACAAGCGCTTACCGCGTTCCAATTTATTCTTTGTGTCTTCATCCAAGTCAGAACCAAATTGTGCAAAGGCAGCTAATTCTCGGTACTGCGCAGCTTCTAAACGAATCTTACCGGCAACTTTTTTCATTGCTTTAATCTGAGCTGCAGAACCAACACGGGAAACTGAAATACCGGCGTTAATAGCCGGACGATTTCCTTGATAAAACAAATCCGGTTCAAGATAAATCTGACCATCGGTAATAGAAATAACGTTTGTTGGAATATAGGCAGCCATGTCTCCGGCCTGAGTTTCAATAATCGGCAAAGCAGTAATTGAACCGCCGCCAAAATCTTCATTTAACTTACAGGCTCGTTCAAGCAAACGGGAATGGAGATAGAAAACATCACCCGGGAAAGCTTCACGTCCTGGTGGACGTCGTAACAACAAAGCAATTTCACGATACGCAACAGCGTGCTTTGACAAATCATCATAAACAATCAAAACGTCTTTGCCTTGATCCAAAAAATATTCAGCCATTGCGCAACCAGCGTATGGAGCAAAATATAATTGTGGGGCTGGCGCTGAAGCACCGGCCAAAACAACGGCAGTATATTCCAAAGCTCCGGCTTCTTCCAACTTCGCTAAAATTCCAGCAATCTTAGATTCTTTCTGACCGATAGCTACATAAATACAAATAATGTTCTGTCCCTTTTGATTTAAAATAGTATCAATAGCAATGGCGGTTTTACCGAGCTGACGATCACCGATAATCAATTCACGCTGCCCGCGTCCGATTGGAATCATTGCATCAATTGCCTTAATACCGGTCTGTAATGGTTCATGAACCGATTGACGAGTAATAACGCCCGGAGCAATCTTTTCAACCGGATAATGAGCGGCGGCGGCAATTGCGCCTTTGCCATCCATTGGTTCGCCCAAAGGATTAACAACACGACCAATTAATTCCGGTCCGACCGGAACTTCTAAAATACGGCCGGTCGCTCGAACTTCATCCCCTTCTTGAATCAATTGATAATCGCCGAGCAAAACTGTACCGACTGAATCTTCTTCGAGGTTCAAAGCAACGCCGGCAACAGTTCCGTGCTTAGTTTTAAATTCAAGCATTTCGGACATCGCCACTCCGCCCAAACCGGAAACGACGGCAATACCGTCACCAACTTTAAGTACATGACCAATAGTCGTTTCGCGCGCCTTAGGTTTGAAATCGCTAATGCGTTCCTTAATCTGCTCAATAATAAAATCTTTAGTTTTTGACATATGCGTTTATTCGTTTATGTGAGCCTTCAAATCGGCAAGGCGATTAGCTAAACTCATATCAATAATTAAATCACCGCAAGTAATGCGGACACCGCCGAGAACCGACGGATCAATAAGCTCCGTCCAAACAACTTTCTCGCCTCCTAATCGTTTTAAAACTAGTTGCGAAACTTCTTCAAGAGAAGTTTTTGAAAGTTTCTGAATGCTTGAAATAGTCGCTCTGACAATGCCGTTTGCTCTATCGCTCAATACTTCATATTCTTTTAAAATCGTATCAACTTTAGAAAGCATATTCTGATTTTTTAAATCAGTTAAAAACTTTGTAGCAATATCCTTGGCTTGCGAAGCCGAAGATTCTTGTGT
>CAYGIU010000067.1:0-4609 GCA_964350015.1 uncultured Gammaproteobacteria bacterium | reverse complement strand
CTTTTATACGGAGAAAAAATAATTTCTTGGTATCTGGCATTTATTAAACTGCAATGAAAAAAAAGAAAAAAGTTACAACCAAATATATTTTTGTCGTGGGTGGTGTTATGTCCGGTGTTGGTAAGGGCGTAGCCGCTGCTTCTATCGGTCGTATTTTAACCGGCAAGGGATTTAATGTTTCGGCAATTAAAATTGATCCATATATCAACGTTGATGCTGGTACAATGAATCCGATTGAGCACGGAGAAGTGTTTGTAACTGAAGATGGTGATGAGACAGACCAGGACATTGGAAACTACGAGCGATTTTTAAATACAAATATTTATCGTGATTCGTATATGACTACCGGCCGCGTCTATCAGGCGGTTATTGAGCGTGAACGAAATCTCGGATACGGCGGAAAGTGCGTTGAAGTTGTTCCGCATATTCCGTTGGAAATTAAAGATAGAATTGAACGAGCTGTAAAAAAGACTAAGGCCGAAATAATGTTGATTGAAATTGGCGGCACTGTTGGTGAATATCAAAACCTTTTGTTCTTAGAAGCGGCTCGTATGATGAAAATCGCGTATGGAAGCGATGTCGCTTTTGTTATGGTCAGTTATTTGCCGGTTCCTTCTTTGTCGAGCGAAATGAAAACTAAGCCAACGCAGTATGCGATTCATACCTTGAACGCCGCTGGTATTCAGCCTGATTTTATTATTGCTCGTTCTTCCGCTAACCTAGATCAGCCGCGTCGCGAAAAGATTGCAATGAACTGTAATATTAAAGCTGAAGATGTAATTTCGGCTCCCGATATTGAATCGATTTATGATGTACCGGTTAATTTTGAAAAAGAAAGATTAGGTGATCGCATTTTAGAGCGATTCGGAATCCGACCGCGGGGTAAAGATTTAGTAGAATGGCGCGCGATGATTCGTCGCATTAAAACTGCTAAGAAAGAAGTGAACGTTGGTATTGTTGGAAAGTATTTTGTGTCCGGTGCTTTTACAATGACTGATTCTTATATTTCGGTATTAGAAGCGATTAAACATGCCGGCGCTACTAATCACTGTAAAGTAAACATCCATTGGTTAGCTTCTGAAGAAGTTGAAAAAGAAGGAGCAAAATTATTAAAACAGTTTGATGGTATTATTGTTCCGCAAGGTTGGGGAACGCGCGGTGCTGAAGGAAAGATTAAGACAATTAAATATTGCCGTGAAAATAAAGTTCCGTACTTCGGATTGTGCTATGGAATGCAAATGGCGGTTATCGAATTCGCTCGGCACGTCGCCGGATTAAAAGGTGCGAATAGCAAGGAAGTAAATCCAAAAGCGCCGTATCCGGTTATTGATGTTATGGAATCGCAAATTGAAAATATTAAGTCTGGAAAACTTGGCGGAACAATTCGTTTAGGCGGTTGGCCCTGCCGTTTAGTTCCGGGAACACGGATGGCAAAAATTTATGCTAAGAAGTTTGGAACAAAACGAATCATCTCCGAACGTCATCGTCATCGTTATGAATTTAATCCGAAGTATCGCGAGCTACTTGAGCTTAAAGGTTTGACCGTCGCCGGAACTTCACCTGATGGAAAAATTGTCGAGGCGATTGAAATTACCGATCATCCATTCTTTATCGGTACCCAATTTCATCCTGAATACATTTCGCGACCACTTGACCCGCACCCGCTCTTTGTTGAGTTTGTTAAGGTCTGCCTAGGGAAAAAGAAGAAGAAATAGGCTATTCTTGACAAGACTGATAGTTCATGATTAAATGGACTATCAGTCTTTTTTAGCTTTTTAAAATATTTTCATAACATAAACGAGAAAGGGAAAAAATGGGGAAACCATTTGAGTTAGTAGTACCCGATACAGTGGAAGATGTATCAATATCTTTACCTGACGGTTTAGTTTTTAACTGGAATGCAGGAAAAGGATTTAATATCATTACCGCTGAAAAAACAAAATTAGTTGTTTCGGATACTGAATTTCATGTTACCAGGGTGGCCGCTAAACCAGCTGCAAGTACCGAAGCTGCTTCAGCAGGCAAGGGAACAGGTAAAAGAAAGTACACCAGGAAGAACAAAGGTTCAAAGAAAAAAAATACAGGAAAAGCTCCTGCTAGCCCCGCTTATGCACAAGAAGTTGAAGCGGAAGGCGTTTTGGATCTTGGTAAACCCGGCAGAGGCAGAACTTTTGCGATAAAAGCTTTCAAGAAAAACAATATCGTGACGGTTGAAGATTTATTCAGGCGCAAGAAAAGCATCAATAAGTTCAAAGGCCTTGGTAAACAGGGCAAACAGCTTATTGCAGCAGCGCTTGATAAATTCATTGCTGCTAACCCCAGGGTAGTAAAGAAATAAGTTTCAAAAGATGTACCTTTAACAAAAAGCACAGAGTGATTAACTCTGTGCTTTTTTCGTTTAGATTTATTTCTTTACAACGCTGACTACTTTAGTGCTTTTGAGCTGACCGGTGAAACTAGGTAATTTCTTGGTAGAGAATTTAACAAGTCCTTCGGCAACTGCGTAAAGTGTATCATCTTTTCCGCGTCGTACGTTTGTGCCAGCTTTGACTTTTGTTCCGCGTTGGCGGACGAGAATGGCGCCCGGTTGGGCGATTTGGCCGTCCTGTAATTTGACACCGAGACGTTTACTGGCGCTGTCTCGGCCAAGAGTAGTGGAACCGCCGGCTTTCTTATGTGCCATAGTGGTGTTTAATCGTTAAAATCAATATTATTGAAAGTATTAAGAGTATAAACAAAAAATGAGATATTGTCAATAATTACGGCCTAATCAATAGATCCGAGTTGCTGATACGGTTTTAGCCCGGCTGTTTTCGGAGTAATGTTATGTTTCTTATTATATTCAGTTTGTAGTTTACGACGACGATTGGTTTCGCTTATAGCAATGGCCATGGCTGGAGTAATGCGATCTCCGTACATAATAACTTTACCTTCTTGGTGGCGGGCGGCGCGGCCGATAGTTTGAATTAACGCAGTTTCATTACGTAAGAAGCCGGACATGTCTGCGTCTAGAATTGCAACAAAGGAAACTTCCGGTAAATCCAATCCTTCGCGCAATAAGTTAATACCGACGAGGACATCATACTTTCCCGAGCGTAATTCTTTTAATATTTCAACGCGTTCTAAAGTATCGATTTCGCTATGGATATAATTTACTTTTATTCCTTCGTTTAATAAAAAGTCAGTTAGTTCCTCGGCCATTCGCTTGGTTAAGGTAGTAACGAGTACTCGTTGCTTTTTAGCAACACGAATTTCAATCTCTTTAATTAAGTCAGTAACTTGATGTTCGGTAGGACGAACTTCAATTTCCGGATCTAAAAGTCCGGTTGGGCGAATGATTTGTTCGGCAACTTGTTTTGAATTACTTATTTCATATTGCGTCGGTGTCGCGCTAACGTAAATCACCTGATTTACTTTTGTTTGAAATTCGTCGTAAGTTAGGGGACGGTTGTCGCGTGCGCTTGGCAAACGGAATCCGAAATCAATCAAAGTATCTTTACGTGAGCGGTCACCGGCGTGCATGCCCCTGATCTGCGGCAAGGTAACATGCGACTCATCAATAAACAATAAATAGTCGTCAGGAAAGAAATCAATTAAAGTTTCCGGGGGAGTTCCGGCGTTGCGTCCGGCTAAGTGACGGGAATAGTTTTCAATACCTGAGCAATAGCCGACTTGTCGGATCATTTCTAAATCATAATTTGTTTTTCGCTCGAGTCGATCCGCTTCAGCAATTTTGCCGTTGTCGTGTAAGTTCTTTAATTGTTCTTCCAATTCAATTTCAATAGCTTTCATTGCTTCATGAAGTTTCGGTTCGGTGGTCATGTTATGCTTTGCGGGTAAGATGGAAATCTTTTGCAGTTCTTCGGCTTTGTCATCATCAAGTTCAGTAATCCAGGCGGCTTCTTTGCTTGGAGTAATTGTAAAGATTTGAATTTTTTCTATAGTGTTGCCGAAGAGGCTCAGTCGAACAATTGCTTCACCAGTGGCTAAGTGAATATCGATACGGTCGCCGCGAACGCGGAATTGTCCGCGCGCTAATTGCTTATCATCGCGTTCATATTGAATTTTCACTAAGCGACGTAGAATATCGTTTCGTTTTAAATTTTCACCAACGCTAAAACTTTGGCTTAACGCTATGTAATCCATTTTTTCTCCTAGGCCATAAATACAGGAAACGCTCGCAACAATAATAACATCCTGGCGGTTCATTAATGATTGAGTGGCGGCATGTCGCAAGCGATCAATCTCTTCGTTAATCGTCGCTTCTTTTTCAATATAGGTATCAGTTTGGGGGATATAAGCTTCCGGTTGATAGTAGTCATAATATGAAACAAAGTAATGGACAGCGGCCTTTGGAAAGAATTGTTTGAATTCGCTGTAGAGCTGTGCCGCTAAAGTTTTGTTATGAGAGATAATTAAAGTCGGCTTTTTAACCGAAGCGATAATATTGGCCATAGTAAAGGTTTTTCCTGAACCGGTAACGCCAAGCAAGGTTTGCTTATCAAAACCTTTAGAAAGTCCGCTTATAAGTTTTTTTATAGCTTCCGGCTGGTCGCCAGTAGGCTTAAATGGAGAGAGGAGAGTAAACATAGTTGATTAACTATATCAT
>CAYGIU010000066.1:0-5040 GCA_964350015.1 uncultured Gammaproteobacteria bacterium | reverse complement strand
TTATGTTTGACAAAATTCAACAATTATGATATTTTAAGGGATTCAGAAAATTGATAGAAAATTACAATAAAATAATAAAAAATAGCCCAAAAGGAGGGCAAAATAATGCAAACACTGAACGAATTCAACGCAAACTGGAAAATTTTTCAGGACAGCGAAGAAGCGCAAAGGTTTAAGGAAAAATCTTTATATCATCCAGAATTAACAAAGCCTAGCAAGGAAGTTCACAGAAACTGGGAAGCAATTGTTGCGGCATTAGTATTTTGGAAATTTATCCGTCGTTGCGTAAAATGGGAATACGAGAAAAATGTTGTTAGACAATTCCTACTTCAATTTATAGAAGGAGTTCCGGGCGGCTCTGAAAGATACATGATGCTTGTTGCAATGATTGAATTTTTCCCAACTTCAATGTGGCGGAAAATGCTTTGGAACTACAACATTGACTTCATGAGCTTTCAATCCTTCATGAGAAGGATTACGGAAGAGCAGGTTGGCGCAATTATGGAAAACTTTATGGATCTGCGCGCCGGGGTTGTTCCCAGGGTTTTTTCTTTATGGGATAGAAAGATAAAGAAAGTTACTGTTGAAAAACTTTTAGCTGAATATGACGATACAAACCGTTATAACACTAAAGGTGCAATGTCATATAATTTACTTGATCTTGATTTTGGATTTAATGCTTTTCCTAAGGGTGTTAAAGACGACACTAAAATCGTTGAAGTAAGCCCGTTCAGGTTTATTTCAGAAAAGCAGCATGCTGACGATTTTATTGTTAATCAGGAAAACGGTAAATATTGGAGAGCGTATGAAAAAGTTCGAAGCAATTATGTATACCGGCCAAACCGTAAGGTTAAGTTGAGTACACATATTTGTCCGGGCTTTTGGTATACCTTAATCATGCATGCGCTGTTCTGGGTTATTTCTCCGCTTACCGCGTTAAGCGTCGGCGGCGAATTAATATCAAACGGCTGGAGCTGGTCGCCAATGTTTCTTGGAGCGGTATTAATCGGATCATTTACAAGTATCTGGGTTTTAATCGCCCTGCTAAAGCTATCTCTCAAGTATGGCATAATAGCCATAAGATATGCGGCTAAGTATGGCGCCATAGCTGTCAGAAAACTTCTAACAGTTTTACAGATGAAAAAATTTGTAATAACAAGCTTAAAAGTATTTGGAGCTTCTATTGGTATTCTTATTCTACTCGCCGTTTCAGGTTTTCTTGCCGGAGCTTTATTCACTGTAAGTATAAATTCAATTGTTAGAACTTTATTAAATGCTCAAATAATTTATTTATTTTTACATTATGCAGCATCGGGAAGCGAAGATACACTTATAGGTTTTAAGAAATTTGACCCCAGAATCCAGAAAATTATGAAGATATTGACAGTGATTTCATTAGTAAGTCTGGGGATAGATTATTTCGCTTATATCTTATTGGCAATATATTATGTTTTCTTCGCATTATCGTACGCCATTATGGGTATTGGCTACGGGGTAAGCTGGGTAGGAGAAATAATATTATATGCATTCGATTGGCTAAAATTGAGCATCCCAATCGGGGTAGAATGGTTGCAGTCTCTTGTTATTAATATCGGAATATGGTTCCTGGCATCAGCTTTGCCATGGTTCTTGAGTGTTATTGTTGGATTCGCAGAATGGTTTGCTTTTTCACTTATTCCATGGTTGGGCTCAGTATTGCTGGCTCTAGTAGAACTGGTTATATACGCCGCGGCTGGCTTTGGTGGTTTTTGTTTGGGAGCAGTAGTACTTACTTTATTTTTTGTGTATTTCATGAAATTAGTAAGATACGTAGCTGCGCAAATGAAAAAAGTTACAGCCACTAAACAATGGAAGGATGGTGTTATTACTATTGGAAAGCACTCTAATAAGATAATGATAATTGGAGCTGTACTTGCCGTAGCGTTCTTTGTGTATTCCTCAAAGAATCAGATATCGGCTGGACAGCAATCAGGTAGTTTAATCACTTCCATTGCAGCCTTATTCCTCATACTTGTGGCTATTTCTTCTTTACTTATATGGAGTAAACAGTTCATGTTGAAATCTGATGAACGATATAAAGAAATAAGTGGACGAAGTATGAATTTCAAGGGCAATACAAAACGGTTATGGAAGGCAAGCAAGAAGAATAAATACCTTGAATATCTGAGTTCAAAAGACAGACGGCTACTTTTTGATAGAATCAGCAATTTCGTTTATGTCAAAGGCGCGTTTGGTTTCGGAGAACAGAATCCTGTTTATGAGAATATATGCGCTACCCTGTATAAGCATATTTGGGAGTCACGTATCATTGATGAGCTTTGCGCCTTATGTCAGGAAGAGAGAAACATTGAGACCAGTTTGATGCGTATATATGTAGGTGGTCGACTGGATGAATTCTTGATTGAAGCTAAGCTTATACCGGTGTCCAAGGCTTTTAAGCAAACAATTAAGTTAATTGAAAAAGAAGAGGCTGATGAGTATAGAAAAAAATCAGCATCTTATATAAAGCGCCAGGAAAGGAAAGCAAAATTCAAGGCGTCTCTAAAAGTTGCATGGAGAGCTGTGACATTTATACCTGCATTTATGTGGAGCGTTTTTGTCAGTATTCTTAATGATATAAAATGGTTTTTTACCAAAATTATACATGGGGTACAGGCACTCTACGGTTTCTGGATTCTTTTCCAAAAAAGATGTCCCTGGGTCTCTCATTCAAAGAATTTATTGAGTGAAGACTAAAAAGTAGTACCTTTTCATAAAGGAACTGAATTAATTCAGTTCCTTTTTTATTTGCGCAACTAAGATCCTCGTTCAATCAAGTACGCGCCGATAAGCATAATAAAAACGGCAATGGCTTTTTGTAATAAATTTTTCTTTAAGATATTTTCTTTGCCTAAGCGTGGGAAAAAGAGCGTAAGCGCGATTCCCATTAATACCCCGAAGACTGGCTGAAAACCATTGACTGATTGTACGAGTGCGAGCGGCGCGAGCAACATGGCATATCTAAAACTTAATATCCCGAGTACATTGATGATTTCATTAAAGACATTAATACTAATAAGAGAGAACTTTAAATTTTTCCAAAGCTGAAAAAATTTCTGTCGATACTTTGTAACAAGTATGAGAAACAGTAGGCCGGTTAGTATTCCGCCGATATATTCCCAGAATGCTGTTGTCCAAAAATCAGTCTGCAGCGCAAAAATTTTAAAAACAACGCCTTCGGCCGCAATCAAGGCGGAAGCCAAAAGCATTAATAAAAATACACGTGCCTTGAACTTTTTTCGATTAAAATCCCAAGTTATCGTAATGCCACCGAGGATAATTAAAAGAGAAGCAATGATTTGTTGAATCGACAGTTTTTCGCCTATAAATATGAAGGCGAAAAAATAGAGAAAAATAGGAATCGTTTGGAATAGGGAACTGACGATCGAGGCCTCGTCTTCCTCAAGCGCGTACAAATATGCCAACCAGCCGAGATTTACGAGTAGCCCCGATGACATGATAATGATTGCTTGCGTAAAACTTAAGTTAAAAACTTCGGGATGCCAAATTAAAATAAACGGCAATATGATAATTCCTATCAATGAACCGAAAATCATAAGCGCTCCCACGCCTAAATCTTTGAAATATTTACTTAAGAGATATTTATCTATGTGATTGCTAACGCTCCAGAGAAATGGACCGATGAGAGCAATCCAAAACCAATTCATACTACAAGACTTTGCGGATAGTAGCGGCGGCTTTTTTCAAGCTGACCGTAATCTGCTCTCTGGTCTTTAGGTTTTTGATGGTGACGTTATTTTTTTCAGCTTCAGTACTACCGCATAAAATGGCCAGGGGAATACCGAGTTTATCGGCATATGAGAGTTGTTTACCGGTTCGCTCAAATCCAGGATACAAAAGCACGCTAATGCCTGCGTGACGTAAGGTATCAGCCACCAGTAGGCAGTAGGAGGCTGTTTCTGGTTCAAATGGAACAATTAAGACTTGGGCAGGGTTAGCAGGCCCATTAGCCAATTTTTCTTTGAGTGAGGAAAATAAGCGTGAAAGTCCAATTGAGGCACCAACGCCCGGGATTGATTCGTTGCGGTATTGTCCTAATAAATTATCATAACGTCCGCCTGAGCAAATGCTGCCCAACTTAGAGTCCTTAGAAAGAATAGTTTCAAATACCATGCCAGTATAATAATCAAGGCCGCGAGCAATTGAAAGGTCAATAACGCATTCGCTAGCTTTCATCCCACCGGCGCTTAGAAGTGTATTAATTTCTTGTAAATTAGAAATGGCTTGAGTAAAGCTTTTATTCTTAATATTAAACTCAGACAATGTTTTTAAAATTGTTTTTGCCGGTCCGCGGTTTCCTACAAAAGAAATAACTTCTTTAGCGTCAATTCTTGTTAAACCGGCTTTTACTAGTTCAGTCATAACAACGCCCTCTCCTTGCTTATCTAATTTATCAACGACACGTAATACTGCGGCCGTAGATTTTGATAATCCCTTCTCCTCTAAGAGACCGGACAGTAATCCGCGGTGACTAATTTTAAAAACAATATTTTTTAAGCCAATACCTAAAAGCGCTGCACGAGCGGTTAAGATTGTATCAGCATCCGCCATCGCGCTTTTTGTTCCGAGTGTATCAATATCGCACTGGTAAAACTGTCGGTAGCGTCCGGCCTGTGGCTTTTCAGCGCGCCAGACTTCCTGAATTTGATAACGGCGGAACGGGAAAGCGAGTTCGTTGTAATGTTCAGCAACATAACGAGCCAAGGGAATCGTTAAATCAAAACGGAGCGCCAAATCCGTGTCGCCTTTAGTGAAACGATACACTTGCTTTGAAGTTTCGCCACCTTCTTTAGCAAGAAGAATTGAACTAAGCTCAACGGCCGGAGTTTCGAGCGGTGCATAACCGAACTGTTCGTAATTTAAACGGATAACCGAAACCATTGCGTTGAAAGCAAGCTGCTCGGCAGGTAATAATTCATTAAATCCGCTTGGGCGTTTTGGAGTAATCATATAGCTTAATTGTAGCTAAAATAGAGAGGC
>CAYGIU010000065.1:0-5053 GCA_964350015.1 uncultured Gammaproteobacteria bacterium | reverse complement strand
TCTTGGAACCATTGCTTGGTTTGAATATATTCAATCAAAAAAAGTTGCTGAAACCAATGAGGTGGCAGCATGAAAGTAGTAGCGAAATATTGGTGGATCATAAAACTAACACGTAAGATTTATAACTTTGATCAAGACAACTTCATATTGGTGGCTGTTTTTTCAGATAAAAAAAATTTGGCCAAAGGGTTAAACAGACAGATTCGTGCACTTGATAAAAAAGCAAAATCAGATTTAGTTTGGTGGGAGTTTAAAGAATGCTATCAACTCAAGATTCGTTTCTGCCTAAGTGTTACAGGCAAAAAAATGAAATTTCCCGCTGATGAGCTTGAAAAAATTTTGTACGATACATCGACTCAGCTTATTAAAGAGATAGGAAATAAGCTTTTGTATCAGGAGCAGTTAAAAGAAGATTCGGCAAAATTTAAAAAGAAAAAGAGAAATGGAAAAAAATGATCGTAGAGCCTATTTAATACTCGAAGCTAAGCGCTTAAAAATAGAAGTAGCAAATGTATTAAAATCATTAAAAACAAAAAAGCAGAAAAAGATTGCGTTACAAAAATATTTTTGCGCAATCCATCCGCACTTTATCGTTTGGGTAGCGGCTATGCAGAATTCTGCCAATTCCGGGATTGCTCGCAGCGCGGCGTTAAACAACATTCACTGTGAACTTATCGAGGACCATCAAATAATGTTGTATAAATTTATGCAGCAAATTGGTGTTCAATTCGATGAGAAGCTTTATGAGGAGCTCTTTCCACGAATAGAAGAAATTAACCGTGTAATGTCCTTAGGCGTCTCGATGAGACGGGGAATCGGTCCGGCTACGGTTATCTTTTTCTTGGAAGAGATTTCAAAAGTATTTATACCGTGGATAGAGGAAACTGCACGCGAGCTTGGAGCAACTAATTTCTTGTACACCCAAAAGCATGGAGAAGCGGACGAAGCGCATTCATTGCAGGCGTTAAATGCGGTTTTAGCAGAAGCTGATATAACTACCGCATCTGAGCCTAGTATAGAAGCGGCTAAAGCTGGCGTAGTGCGTTTGCTCAATAGAATCTTTTGTAGATCTTAATACATTTTGTTAATACGTTAAAAGTATCGGAGGAATAATGGATACAACAGAAGTTGTAGCTGCCTTGCAAGAACATAATCACTTAAAGGCTAAGATGAATCTAAGCTTAATATGCAAGGTAGAAGAAATTAAAAGAACTAAAAGCGTAGTTGGAGTCATGGAGTATTTTGTTAAAGAACACTCGGTTGAGGAAACTTGCGCTATCATAGATTTGTTGAACGATGACGATAAAATGACGATTAAGGGTGCGATAAGTATTGAATCAAGGTTAGAAAATGACTTTGCTCAAAAAGTTCTTAACAGGTTAAAAGAGCTTAAAATATACTAAAGAAAAATGTTATCTTATATTCCCGTAGTGAAATGCTGCGGGAATTTTTTATTTTCCCAAACCCTTGATTTTAGGCTACAATTAACGTATACTCTTGTGGCAGACACTATGGAAAAAATTAGAAATTTTTGCATTATTGCCCATATCGACCACGGAAAATCGACCCTAGCGGATCGTATGCTTGAGATAACCCATACGGTTGAACAGCGTAAAATGAAAGCGCAATTACTCGATAGAATGGATTTGGAGCGCGAACGCGGTATTACGATTAAACTGACGCCGGTTGCTATGGAATATAAAGGTTATAAATTAAATTTGATCGACACGCCGGGTCATGTCGATTTTAGCTACGAAGTTTCGCGTTCCTTGGCAGCTGTAGAAGGAGCGGTATTATTGGTTGATGCTTCACAAGGAATTCAAGCACAAACTTTAGCAAACTTATATTTTGCCATTGAACAGGATTTAACCATCGTTCCGGTTTTAAATAAAATTGATTTACCGGCGGCGGACGTTGAAAGAGTTTCGCATGAAATTATAAAATTATTAGGGTGTACGAAAGAAGATATTATTTTAGCTTCCGGAAAAACCGGTGTCGGAGTCGAAGCGATTTTAGACGCAGTCATTAAACGTGTTCCGCCGCCACAAGGTGATACTTCAAAATTGCCACGCGCTTTAATTTTTGATTCAAACTTTGATGAGTACAAAGGTGTTGTTGCTTATATTAGAGTTGTTGATGGAGAATTTAAAAAAGGTGATGATATACGTTTATGCGCGACTCATGCGGAAAGTGAAGTTTTAGATATTGGAAATTTTAAACCGGATTATCATTCAACCGGAAAATTAGAAACCGGCGCGATCGGATATTTAGTGACCGGTTTTAAAAGCGTTGCTGAATGTCGTGTTGGTGATACTGTAACTTTGAAAAAAGCTAAAGTAGAATCGTTGCAAGGTTATCACGAAGTTAAGCCAATGGTTTTTGCCGGAGTCTTTCCGCGCGAAGGAGATGCTTTCGCGAGCTTGCGTGACGCCATTAATAAATTAAAGTTGAACGACGCCGCTTTGATGTATGAACCTGAACAATCTCAAGCATTAGGTTTTGGATTCCGTTGTGGCTTTTTAGGTTTATTGCATTTAGAAATTTTTCAAGAACGATTAAAAAGAGAATATAATCTTGATTTGATCGTTACGATTCCGAGCGTCGCCTATCAAGTATATTCTAAAGCCGATTCGGAGCCGGTTGTTGTACGAAGTCCGCACATGCTTCCTGATCCCTCGCATATTGATCATATTGAAGAGCCATGGGTAAGTCTCGATATTGTTACGCCAAAAGCTTACATTGGTCCGATTATGAATTTAGTACAAGAAAGAAAGGCCGTTTATTTAACTACTGAATATCTTGATCCGGAACGTTTGGTTTTGCATTATCAAATTCCAATGGCGACGATTCTAACGAATTTTTATGATCGCATTAAAAGCGTTTCTTCGGGTTATGCATCTATTAACTATGAATACCTGGATTACCGTCAGGCCGATGTTGTAAAAATGGATATTTTGGTAGCTGAAGATATTGTTGAATCATTATCCGTTATCGTCTATCGCGATGAAGCCCATCGGCGCGGCAAAGAAATTGTTGAGACTTTGAAAGAAAGTTTACCGAAGCAAATGTTTGTAATTAAATTACAAGCTGCTGTTGGGGGTGCTATTATTGCGTCAGAGAGAATTTCGGCAATGCGTAAAGACGTTACTGCTAAATTATACGGCGGAGACGTAACGCGTAAACGTAAGCTTTTGGAAAAACAGAAAAAAGGAAAAAAGAAAATGATGGCCGCGGGTAAGGGAAGTGTTGATATTCCTTCTGATACTTTTGTAAAAATTTTAAAACAATAATATGAAACGAAGAAAATTTTTTAAAGCTATTATAATTATTGTAAGTTTAATAGTTATTTTTTCAATGGTTGCTTGGACTTTTGTTATTCCTAGTTAATATGGCTAAACAATGGTTGATTTCGCCTCAAGCACCGCAAGAGTTTGCTCCTGCGTTACACGGATTACATGAAGTTGCCCGTCAGCTTTTGTTTAATCGAAATATTTTAGATCAAGAAGCGATTGAAAGTTTTTTGCATCCGCAAAGTAGTATTGAACATGATCCGTTTTTATTTTTAAAAATGCGCGAGGCTATTGATTTAACAATCAGCCATATTAAAGAGCGTCATAAGATTGTAATTTGCGGTGACTATGATGCTGATGGCGTCAGTTCATCGGCAATTATGACCGAGATTTTGCGCGCGTTATCCGGCGATGTTGAAGTTTGGATTCCAAGTCGCTTCGGTCAGGGTTACGGCTTGAATAAAGACATTATCAACGAACTTAAAGAAAAAAATGTTTCGTTAATAATTACGGTTGATAACGGTATACGTGCTAAAGCTGAGGCGGAATATGCTGTGTCTCTAGGGATTGATATTATCATTACCGATCATCACGAAGGACCGTCAAGTCGCGAAGAAGAGCCGCAATGCATTGTTATTGATCCGATTCTAGAACATGAAAAATATCCATTTAAATATTTATGCGGCGCCGGAGTCGCCTATAAGTTTGCCTGCGCTTTAATTGCTTCTTCAAAGTTATCAGAAGAAGATAAAGAGAAATTGAAAAATAGGATTATTGATTTAGCGGCAATCGGAACTATTGCCGATTGTGTTAGTTTGCGCGGTGAGAATCGTATTTTAGCGGCCAAAGGCATTGCCGCCATTAATCGTCGCCCGCGTCTTGGTTTGCGTGAACTAACTAGTGTTTCAAATATTACGGGTGATTTAGATTCATGGAATATTTCCTGGCAAATTACGCCGCGGCTGAACGTCGCCGGACGATTGGACCATGCTAATACTGCTTATCAGTTATTAATTACTAAAGATCCGGCTGAAGCACAAAGCATTGCTAAGGAATTAAATGAAAAGAATATTGAACGACAAGGCTTAACAATGCAAATCGTTAATGAAGCTTGTATTGATATTGAAAAAAATCAGTTAACAGAAAAATTATTAATTGCTGTTTCACCTAATGTCATGGACGAGACTAAGACGGGATGGAATGAAGGAGTAATTGGTTTGTCGGCGGGAAGACTAGCGGAAAAGTATTCGCGACCTTGTTTAGTAATTACGCGCAGCGAAGGAAACGTAAAGGGATCCGGACGCAGCGTTGAACAATTTAATTTAGTTAGCGCCTTGGAAGCCGGTAAGGAACATCTTGATCGTTACGGCGGACATAAAATGGCCTGCGGTTTTACTTTAAAAACAACTGAAGATCTTATTGGGTTTATGGACAAAGCGCGACAATTGGCAAATGCCGATTTAGCGCAAGTAGATTTATCGCCCGTCTTAAAAATTGAAGCGGAACTTGATATCGCGCAGGTAAATGATCAATTAATTGAAACAGTTGAAATGTTTGCACCCTTTGGACAGGATAATACTGAACCGAAATTTAAGTCGCGCGTTGTGATTTCCGATATAATGGTAATGGGCAAGGAAAAAACGCATATTAAGTTTAGAGTTGGCGGGGTTTGGGCTTTGGCATTTCGACAGGCGCAAGCTTTAGAGCATATTAAAGTTGGCGATACTGTTGACCTTGTCTATACCGTATGTTTCAATATCTTT
>CAYGIU010000064.1:2871-5171 GCA_964350015.1 uncultured Gammaproteobacteria bacterium | reverse complement strand
TAACAACTTGATTTATAATTCAGGCGGTGCTAAAACTAGGGTATAGGTACATAAAAAATTGAATTAAATATAAATAAACCAGGAGGAAATGTGGGTGATCTAAATAATGGCAATAAAACATTTCGCAAAAACAACATTCTTACAAATAAGAATTTTGGAAGGAAAGAAAAGTATAGCGGCATCAATAATCAAAACCCGGGCAATGGTTCCATTATTAATTTTAACCAAAATGAAATTAATAAACCGGTTGTTAACCGAGCTCGCGGTAACGCAGTATTTTTTGACACCAATGCCTTAATTTATAATCCACAAAGTATTAAAGTGATTATTGAAGGCGGCAATACCGTTATTATTCCGAGTCAGGTCATTTTTGAACTTGATAATCTAAAGAACAATTTTGGTATTGGTTTTGATGTCCGAGAAGCAATTAGAATGATTAAGTATTACCGGGCGCAAAAAAATAAAAAGATCCGCATACATGTTGGTGTAAAATTTACTGGACGGCTTAAGAATCTTCAAAAAAGCCATCCTGACTACATTATTTTAGGCCAGGTCAACAGCTTTTGCGCTAATAATAAAAAAAGATACGCGCATATCAAATTCATTACTCATGATACTCTCTTACGCGTTTTAGCCGAAGACGTCCTCACGGGCGTTATGGTCGAAGAATACAAAAGAGACAAAACAAAAGAAAATGAATTAAGAACACCCGTACAAAGGATTAATATTCTTACTGAGGAAATCAAGGATCAGGGTGGTATAAAAATCCTGCCTCTTGGTACTCATAAAGAAAGAATGGCTATACCGTTAAACAGTGGGGTTATTTGCAACTATAAAGGCAATGATCATTGCGTGGCAATCCGTAAGGAAAAATACTTTGAAATAATTCCTGAAGGAATTTCTGCGTATAATATCGGACCTTATGACATTAATGGCGACGACGAAAAAACCAATTTTCAGAACAAAGATAATTGGGCACAAGCTATTGCCTTCAAACAATTGCTTGATCCTACTATTAACTGTGTATTCCTGCAGGGAAAAACCGGATCAGGTAAGACTCTCATTGCTTTAGCGGCCGCACTTGAACAAAGACAAAATTACAAGCAAATTATCGTTACTCGTCTGGCCGTTCCATTAGCAAATAATGATACGATGGGGTTTCTACCTGGCGACGTTAAAGCAAAGATGGACCCATGGCTAAAGCCGATCTGGATAAATCTTGAGTTTCTAGGTGAACACGAACCAAAAAGCTATAAGCAAACAACAACAAAAAAACCTAAAAAACAACAAACCGAAGAAAGCGAGGAGAAAAAACCATTAACAAAAGTCCAGGACATGTTAAATAAAGATAAAATTGCCCTGGAATCACTTGACTATATTCGCGGTCAAAGCATACCAAAAAGATTTATTATTGTTGATGAAGCACAAAACCTAACTCCGCACCAAATAAAAACTATCATTACACGTGTTGGAAAGGGCACAAAAATCGTTTTTACCGGAGATCTGGGACAGATTGATATTAAAAATCTTGATCTTACCTCGAGTGGATTAAGTTATGCCATGACTCGCATGGTAGGACAAAAGATTATTGCTGTAACCAGTTTGCCTGACGTTGTACGTTCCGAATTAGCAGGTCTTGCAGAAGATCTTCTATAAAATAAATAATTCATAAATTAACAATCCCGTCGCTTTAAAAGTGACGGGATTTTTTTATACCACTAATAAATATTTAGTGCGCGCCTAAGCGGCCGAGCCACATACCGATAACAAACACAATCAATCCACCAAGAATAACTTGAATCGTTGTTTTGATAAGTGAGCTGCCCATAAATTTATAACGAATATAGGCGATGGCTAATAATTCTAAGATTACAATTCCGTAGGCCAAACGAAGAGCGAGCGTTAAGTCGCTTAATAAAAATGGGATTGTATGTAGCATGCCGCCTAAAACTGTTGCTAAGCCGGTAATCAAACCGCGCATAAATGGTTTTCCGCGACCGGTTATTTCGCCGTCATCGGATAAAGCTTCGGACAATCCCATACTGATACCAGCGCCGACCGAGGCGGCCGTTCCAACAAAAAAAGCCGTTAACGGATCGTTAGTTAAGCCGGCAGTAGCAAATAATGGTGCGAGCGTTGAAACCGAGCCATCCATTAAACCAAGTAAGGCCGGTTGAATTTTTTGCAAAAGAAACGCTCGTTCATTAGTTTGAGTTGTCATTGAAATACTTTAAGTTATAAATTCTTGTAACAATTCGGGGAATTGGTCTGTCTTCATATCATTGTAACAAAAATGTCCA
>CAYGIU010000064.1:0-2861 GCA_964350015.1 uncultured Gammaproteobacteria bacterium | reverse complement strand
CTTTAATATCTTTAACCTTATCTTTAATCATCGCAACGCTTGAATGTACTGTTTCATGATCATTAGTAGAATTGAAAATTGTTATGCCGTTAGTTTTTAAAACAATATCTTCATCAATTTTAAAATCAAAGATTCCAGTATCAAGATTTTTATCAGGATCAAGCCAGGGAGCAACCAACACAACTTTCCCGACTTTAATATTATTCTCGCTCAAGTAACGAACAATAAATCCACCACCGCAAGAATGACCGACTAATAGAGTATCCTCATCAAGGTTAAATCTCTCCAACATAGTTTTCCATTCTTTGTAGCTCGGCTTATAAAATCCCGGCATCTCGGGAGTTTGGGCCTCAATGCCTTTCAGCAAAAGCTGCCGTTGCAGCCAAGGCAGCCAATGATCGTTAGATGCCGCCGGTCTGCTCTCATCTAAATATTCTGACTTGTCATTATACCCGTGAATAATAATTGCAGTTTTCATATTATTCTAATGTAAGACCCGGTGATTTTACAGCTAACTTCAATACAGTTTTTAATTCTTTTATATTAACATCTTCTAAGCGTTTAAAGCGAATACAGCTTTTACCAACGCTAACTTTGCCAAGAGTATTCTTATGCTGTTCAGCAATATAACCTTTTGTATCAACCGCACAAACATACACGCTTATATAATTTTTTTGAGCGGCTAACGCGACGAGTGGCCACTCAATTATTTCTTTTTTATAATTCTTACATTTAAAAGCTCCATAGCCAAGCATATTATACGCAAGCCATGGTTTGAATTTCGGAGAAGCTTTTTGAATAAGCACATGTAAAGATTTTATATCTGCGCGACGATCATCCCCTACCGAATCCAAATATTGTTTAACTGTTTTTGCCTTAACGGCTTTGAACATGTTCATATATTTTATTTCTTTACTTTTTCGCTCGTTTAGCAAGTATTCCCTTAATCGAGGGACTAATTGCTTTATCTTTACGATGAATGCAACCAATCCAACAACACGGGCGTCGTTTCCCTTCTTTGATCTCATTAACTAGTCTCTTGATGTGGTCTTTTCTCGTTTGTTCAAGCTTCACAAAAGTAACCCAGCAAATCCATTCATTACGTCCAAGCGGAGTAAGTTCTTCCCAAACAGCAGCCGCTGTTTTATCAGCGCCGAGCGCTTTTCCAAGATCAGATGGCATTGAATGCACTGTACCTTTTGAGATTTGTTTTTTCATAGTTAAATAATATCACATATTTAGCAAACAGCAGAATCCCCTTTCGGGACTCTGCTGAAGCGAAAACATTCTATAAAATCTGATATTACATTTCTGGAGCAGCTTCAAAATCCTTTTGAAACTTTTCATTCCAGGAAACCATCATTGGATCCGTCGGTGAAGCTGCTTTTACATCAGCAGCCATTTTTGGATGAGCTTCTTCTAGATGCTTCATACCGTTAGCCATCATTTCATCAGGAGTGCTGCCAGTAATCTGCGCATCACACTCTCCACCCATCTGTGCACAAGTCATCATTTTCATAAAATTTAATTTATTTTAATAAGAATTTAAATTGTACACTTTTGATAATTCTTAGTCAATTTTTTTACTACTGTCTTTTTAAATTTTAGTCATTATATTTCAAGTTTAACCGAAACTGGTAGGTGATCAGAAGCACCTGAATCAGTCACATTAAATGAATGAAAATTCAAATCTTTGGTAACAAAAATATAATCTAACTTATATTTTACCTCATCAACATTGCACACTGAACAACCGCCGATATGTTTACACCAAGTCGGTGTTTGAGTGGTTGGCTCAGTATTATTCAAAATCTTACTAATTGTTTGGATTGGATAGCTATCGTGCAAGCAATTATAATCTCCCATAACAATTGATTTTTCTTTTGGAATAACCGTTAGTAACTTATCTGCTTGGATATTTTGCATATCCAGTGGCTGTTGATGAGAATGTTTTAAATGAAGACTAAATGCATGAACTATATTTTCTTCGATTTTAATGTCCGCTTGAATCATAGGGCGTTTATTCTCGCCTTGCGGCAAATCATGTGTTGTACTATTAATAATTGGATATTTACTGAGAATAGCATTACCAAAACTAATTAATGTCTCAGGGCTAATCGAAGAGTTGTTTAAAAACTTTGCCGGCATATGCATACCAAGAGCATAAACGCATTCATAGCCAAGTTCTTTAGCAATCGTTAAGGCGATATTACCGTTCTCCTCCTCTAACACTTCTTGCAGCGCAATAATGTCAGGCTGTTCTTTTTTTAGAAAAGCAATAACATCTTCTAAATAAGTTCCACACCAGATATTCCAAGTTAGTACTTTTAGTTGCATAAATTTTTAAAGCTATCCTCGTCGTGCTGCATCAATTGCCGCAACGTCGATTTTTTTCATAGTCATCATCGCATCAAAAGCGCGTTTTGCTTCATCGCCGCCCGCGGCCATCGCTTCACTTAAAGTACGCGGCGTAATCTGCCACGACAATCCCCAGCGATCTTTGCACCAGCCACACTCGCTTTCCATCCCGCCGTTTCCGACTATTGCGTTCCAATAGCGATCCGTTTCTTCTTGATCTTCTGTAGCAATTTGAAATGAAAACGCTTCACTTTGTTTAAATACTGGTCCGCCGTTGAGTCCCATGCAAGGAATCCCGCAAACCGTAAATATTACTGTTAGTGCATCGCCTTTTTTACCGCCCGGGAAATCGCTTGGTGCATAAAAAACGCTCGATACCTTAGAGTCCGGGAAGGTCGCCGCGTAAAATTTTGCCGCTTCTTCCGCTTCTTTATCAAACCACAAACAAATTGTATTTTTTGGTGTTTCCATAGATATTCTTTATGAATTAAACATAGTAACAG
>CAYGIU010000063.1:0-5189 GCA_964350015.1 uncultured Gammaproteobacteria bacterium | reverse complement strand
ATATTTTGTCTTACAATCTTTAAGACGCTGGAACAACATTCCTTTTGCTTCTTTGTAATGTTCAAAAGTTCCGTGCGATTCAATATGCTCCGGATACAAACCGGTAATCAAAACAATATCATAATTTATAAAACGGTGACGGTATTGAATAATACCTTCAGATGAAGTTTCAACGATTGCGTACTGACAACCATTCCTTAACATTGAACGCAACATCTTATGTGTAAACAATCTTCCAACCATTGTCATCTTTTTCGGATTAAGCCAATCTTTATCACCGTCCGAAAACATTGCCGTTGAAGTAAAGCCAACTTTAAAACCCGCTTCTCGCAACATACGTGCAATTAAATAGGTAGTTGTTGTTTTTCCCGTCGTACCAGTAACACCAATAATAATTAGCTTATCCGAAGGCCAACGATAAATTATATTAGCGCTAACTCCCAATAAAAAATGATACATGGGCCAAGCCATGTTAAATAATTTTTTTGGAATAAACTTTTTAATTGTTTGAAGTATTCTATCCATATTTAAAATAAACGACGTATGCCGCGAACTACAGTATAACCCATATATAGAGCCGAATCAAGAATCAAATCAAAGCTTCCCGGATACATAATATCATGCCCACCAAAGCCTCGTTTAAAACGCGTGAAACCCGGCCACTTATTAGAATCAACGCCGTGCCAATCATAGTGTTTCAAGTTTTGCGCTTTTGCAAACATCATCATTTCCCAGTGCAAAGCATAAGGCGCCATTAATTCTCTTTTATTTGAAGATGATGCGCCGTGCAGATAAGTCATTGTATCGCCAAATTGGGCAAAGATTCCGGCAGCGAGCAATTCACCATTGTCGCGTATCGTAGCAAGTCGGGCGACGCCGGATTCTAACATCTTCTTATAATAATCTCCCGTATGCGAAGCAAAACCATCGCGGCTACTTGTTTCTTTCATCAAAGTAATGAATGAATCAAAGTCTTTGTCATCATACAAAAAACTCATTTCTTTTTTTAATGATAGACGAATATTATATCTAGTTTTCGGATGCATAGCTGCAAACAATTCTTTTTCAGTTTGATGCAAGTTAGTATAAAAAGTATGGCTTGGCTGGACATCAAGCACACGCTTAGCCGCCGTCCGTTCATAATTAGCATCGGGCTCAAACCTTACAAAGACAAAGTTCTTCTTATTTAAAAACTTTTCTAACTCTTCTAATAACAGCTTAGTGGCCAACGCATTACCAGTAAAAGGACCACGTGGAATATAGAGATACTTCTTTTTTAATGGTAAAGAATATTCAAACGCGGAAAAATATATAATTCTATCATTATGATCAAAAGAAAAAAGATGTGGTGTTCGTCCTGTTTGTTCCTGAAACTTAAGCCAGCGGCTTGATTGTAATAATTGACATGGATTACATGAGCTCGAATAAGCATCAAGTTTAGCTAAACTGTCTTGATTAATTTTTTCCTCACGTAAAACCATATTATTCTAAAGACATAATTTGAAAACCATTTTCCGCAATATCTTTTTCATTCCAAAATTTCATGTCTTTTGTTTTTAAAACATAACCAACACGCTTCTCTAAACTACGACCGCTATATTCTTGTGTTTTCGGATCAAATTCTTCGAAAAGAATTGAATCGCCAAGGTTAACTTCAAAATCAGCAATACGGACATCAAATGTTTTTGAACCATTCATCATCGCTTCAAATTGCTCGGGCCATGTTTTCTTTTTTATTATAGTCATTTATATATGTTTAGCTTCCCTCTCCCCCTGCCCCTCTCCCTCTCTGAGGGAGAGGGTGGCCGAAGGCCGGGAGAGGGATGATTAAATATTTTTCAAAGCTGCTTTTATTCGTTCACTGCTATCAACAATTTTTGAGTCTACTTTACTCAAGGCATCGCGAGCTTGCACCGCGGAATATCCCAATGAAACCAAGGCTTGCAGTTCATCAGAACCACCCCCAACTTCAGTCGCCGAAACTCCAATATCACCAACTTTATTTTTCAGTTCTAAAATTACGCGTTCCGCGGTTTTTCGACCAATACCGGAAACCTTAGTTAAAGTATCAGCTTCGCCGCGCGCGATAGCGCTGCGCAAAGCACTTGCAGAAGATAAACTTAAAAACGCTAAGGCCGACTTAGGGCCGACGCCGGAAACAGATAATAATGATTCGTATAAATCTAATTCATCAAGCGTTTTAACGCCGTAATGTTCAATAGCATTTTCTCGCGCCGCTTCGTGCAGGTATAATTCAATTTCTGATCCCGGTTTTGCTTCAGCTAAAACCAAAGGTGTAACCGTCACGCGATATCCTAAGTCCCCGCTTCTAATAATTAGATCGTCTTTTAATTTCGCGATGATTGTTCCTTTGATGAATGAAAGCATTTATTTTCTCTTAACTCTCACTAGGCCGGAAATCGGTACAACTTTGATTCCGCGTTTTTCTAACTGATCCAAGAATAAATTCATACCGAGCGAATCAGAAGACATATGTCCGGCGATAACGACGTTAATATGATACTTCGCCGCTTCCTTTCTATGCTCTTCACCCATATGCATACCAATAATAGTTCCAATTCCGGCCTGCGCCATTTTTTCATAAATATCTTTTGAACCGTTCGTTCCGCCGGTAAATTCAGTAACAACAATTTTCCCCGCGGAATTATCAGCGTCGCCGACAAACAAACGTGGGCCGGCGCCATGTTTCATTGATTGCTTATATTCAGGAACTTCTTTTAAGATCTGTAAAATATCGCCGACGCTGTCGATCTTGGATTTATTCTTTTCAATTAACTTAGTGATAAAGGTGGCGGCCATATTATCTTGGATCGTGTGGCAGCACATAAAATCAAGATTCAAGGCGCGAGCAATATCGACATTACGATTATGATTGATCGGTGAAACACCGCGGCTAACTTCAGAAATTCTTGGCTTGATTACCGATTCGGCGACGTTTATCGGAACACCGTGCAAAGACAAAACTTCTGCCTGCAAACTCATCACGTCATGCAAGTCAGCGAGCGCTCGTCCTTCCGGATGGTGAGCAATAACCAAATCAATGTCGCCCAGCTGCTTAGCAAGCAATAGTTCAGCACCTTCTATATCAATGCCGGCCATTACTTTCTTAATAGCTTTTCTGTTAGTGTCGTTCAATATACGTGAATCAGTATAAGGATTAGTCAGCTTAACTTCATCAAACTCTTCCTTTTGCTCTTTGCTCATCTTGGCGTATTTCGTCTTAACGCGCTCCATGTTTTTCTTAACTTTGGCTTCGCCCCGCAAGTCATTCTTAATGCCGAGCTGTACGGCTAATTCTTGGATTTGTTTTAGAGTCATATAGTATATATTAGTATATGTTTATTACATCATGTCTGTGCTTGCTTAGCAAATTGACAAAAAATCAAAAGCCCCGGCGTTCCCGGAGCTTTGAGATAAGCTAAGATTTGGTATTTTGACCGACAATTGGTAACTCAGACAAGGATGATTTGCCAATAGCGAACATAAGTTTTCCGGGAAATGGTTTTTCTTGAGCAGCCATAACCGATAAAGCAAAGCTGCGATGCATTCCTTCGATAACAACGATCTGGCCATCTTTTAATTCAAGCGCACAGATAATTGTTTTTTTCGGGTACTCGCTAACCATTTCTTTAACGGTTTTGTTTTCAAAAACATCAGGCTGTAAAGCTAATTCCACAAAACGTTTTGTCTTCGCTCCTTGATAGTGCCTATCAATCATTGTCTTGAACGGTCCGCCAAACCACTGGGAAACAACTTCGCTTGGATTAGAAACTTCATACAATCCCCATTCGGCTTTTTCACATTCAAAAGGATACGCATAGCCTTCAAGGCGCCACTGCGCCCATGAAGCAAAGCCACGGCTTTTTGCCAGCTCAATCCAATGAGCTTTATCGCCTTCGTTTTTATACCAGTTTAGGAAAACTTCTTCCCAAAGACATTTTCTAATTAATTGTATTTGTGAGTCCATAGTCTAAATTTTTTTTTAAAATAACATTTACATTAATCTATCATTTTTTTATCCTCTTTTCAAGATCTACTCTTTACTTCCAATATACTCAAATCTCATAAACTTTTTTCCGTCCCTTTCAATCTCTTCAGTAAACATAGCTAATGGCCTGACCCATATTCCGTGCTCACCTTTATATACAACCATCTCTTCTAAGGTCTCACTATGTTTAGCGATGGCAATTACTTCATACTCATTGCCTTTAAAGTGTCGGTATTTTCCGAGTTTTAGTGAGCTCATATTAATAATGTTCCGGATTTTCAAGATGAACTAAGGCCATAACTACGGATAAACGGTTATACTCTGTCCGATCCATACCGCCGTTTGTAAGAATACTTATACCGCCTCCGGCGGTGCCTATTTTTTCTTGATCAGTTAAACCGGCCTGCTTCAATGCCTGGCTACCATCAAGACCCTGATTCATTATCATATCAAGAACAACTTTTGGCCATTCATAGGCTGGCGATAAACCCATATGAAAATTCACCCCGTCATAAATAACGCAGGCTTCAACTTGCATATAACCGCTTTTAGTTTCCGGAACTTCCATCAAGCCGCCTTCAATTCCAATACTATAATCACAATCAATAAATGCCTTTAAGGCTCGATCTTTTGCTCCCTCAATAGTAGCGAGCAAAGTTGCCGGATGCCCAAACTCATCATGATGAATTTCAATGCCGCTAACTTCCGCATCTTTAAATTTCTCAGACTGACTCAATGCCAAGACAACAGCTTGAATCTTAGTTTGATTTCTTGTACCAACTAATATTCTCATATTATTTTTTCACTAATCCTTCGCTAAAACTTATCTTTTGCAATTTCGCGACTTCAATTCCTTTTATGGCGTAGGCCTGATTTGCTGAAAATATTTTCTTATCTTCCGGATTAAGTCCCAAATCTTTTATTGCTGCATCAATTTTTTCCCAAGAACTTGTTTCAATTTCCAAGTACGGCTCTAACTCCGGATAAGAATCAATATCAAACTTGGTATCATCTTTGCTCCAACTGATCCGTTTCTTTTCTGCGTAATGTTTTTCGACAAAACCAAGCTTTTCCATGATTAAAGAAGTTTTTTCAAAGTCATCAACAATTACTTCCACTTCTTCCATTCCGGTATCGTTAGTTCCGGAATGATCAGTAACTCCGAGTCGTTGTTTAAAAG
>CAYGIU010000062.1:2178-5195 GCA_964350015.1 uncultured Gammaproteobacteria bacterium | reverse complement strand
CAATTAGTGCATTCGTAGTTCTTGCTATACTTTTAAAATGGATTTTATAAAGAGAAAACTCTAAAATAAAAAAGGGACCCACAGTCCCTTTTTTTAATTTAAAAAATTATTCCGCGCGTAATGATTCAATTGGATCTAATTTAGCCGCGGCGCGAGCCGGAGTTACGCCAAAAACAATTCCGAAAAATGCACTAAACGACAAGGCGATTACGAAAGCTTTAAGCGGAACAGAAAATACCCAATTAAGCCCCATTGCTTTGGCAATAATACTTATCATGAATGAAAAGCCGGTACCGAGTATACAACCGATAACTCCCCCGACCAATGTTAAGAGAATCGCTTCAATTAAAAATTGACGCATAATATTACTGGCGCTTGCTCCAACCGCTTTACGTAAACCAATTTCCATAGTTCGCTCAGTCACGGCCACATACATAACATTCATAATACCGACGCCACCAACAACAAGAGAGATTATAACAATAGCTAATAAGAGAAACGTTATAGCACTCGTAACAGTATTTAAAATTTCCGCTGCTTCGGCCATGGCCGTAACATTAAAATCATCGCGCAAGGGATCAGGAATCTCGTGACGTCGACGCAAAAGATCTTCAATTTCTTCAACCGTTGCTTCGGGTTGATCGGCGTCCTTCATCTTAGAAATAAAATAGGATATATGTTCTATACCCATTAACTTTTTTTGCAAAGTACGCACAGGCATATAGACAAAATCATCAAAATTCATAAACATAACACTCCCCCGTTCTTCTACAACGCCGATAACCGTAAATGAATTTCCGCGCAAACGAATCGTTTTTCCAACCGCATCAGAATCACCGAATAGTTTTTCTTTAATCCCCGAGCCTAAAACAACTACTGACGCGAGTGAACGATCTTCCGCTTCCGAGAAAAAGCGTCCATCGCGCATTGTTGTCGCTTTATCAATATCTATATAACTACTACTTAATCCGTAGACAAAAGCTTTACGCAATTCATTGCCGTAAGAAATTGCTTCCTGACTTAATACAGCGCCATAACTTGAATCAATATTTGCTATTTCATCAACGGCTTCCATGTCATCAATGGTTAATGTCGTCACTTGAACTCCGGCGACCATCGCCGTACCGGATTTACTGTCTGAAGCCGAACCTGTTTGGCTATTTGGAACTTTAATTTCTGTATTAATGGTATCTGTTCCAAAAGATTCAAGCTGACTAAACAGCAAACCCTTAATTCCTTCGCCGGCGGAGAAAACAACAATAACGGTCATGATTCCAATAATCAAACCAAGTAGGGTTAAACCGGTGCGCATTTTATTAGCGCGCATTAACTTTAACGAATTGGTGATCGAAGAAAATATTGTCATATTATTCGTAACGCAAGGCTTCAATCGGATCAAGCTTACTAGCTTTTGCTGCCGGATATAATCCAAAGACCAAACCGACGGCGACTGAAACAGTAACCGCAATTAAAATCGCTGGCACCGAAAAACTCATTGGCCAATCATAGCCCAGTTGCTGAGCAATTAATGCAATTACTGCAGCCATAATTTCGCCAATAATAATTCCGATAATTCCCCCAGAGATTGTAATAGCTATGGCTTCGGTAAGAAATTGCGCCATGATATCAAAACGTCGCGCTCCGAGCGCTTGGCGCAATCCGATTTCACGCGTTCGTTCAACAACGCGAATCAACATAATATTCATAATACCAATACCACCAACAAGTAAGGAAAGTGCCGCCATTGCCGCTAAGAAAAAACTCAAACCTCCAGTTACCGCAGTTAAGGTATCAATTGCATCGCGAGAATTTTGAATTGTAAAATCATCACTTACTCCGCTTTGGTCAGTAATACCGTGTCGTTCACGCAAGGTTTTTGTAACGTCTTCCATTGTTTGATCTATGTTCTCACCGCTATCAACTTTAACTCGTAAAAATCCAAGATGATTAACACCAAGAATTAATTTTTGCAAACTTGTTATCGGCAAAATTACTTGATCATCATAGTTTTGAAAAGCGACGGTGCCACGCTCTTTCATAACACCAATTACCGTTAGGGCCGTATTCTTAAGACGAATTGTTTGGCCAACAGCTTCATTTTGTCCGAACAGTTCATCTTTAACAACACTACCAAGGATAACAACGCGTGCAGTCGAGTCTACTTCTTCAGCCGTAAAAAATCGGCCGCTTTCTACTTCTCCGCCCTCAACTTCAATATAATCAGCACTTGTTCCTAGAAATGTAGTGTCATAACTTTCGCTGCGCCAACTCGCTGAACCAGCGCCTTGGCTTACCGGTTCAATAGCGACCGCGTGAGGCACATTATTCTTTTGTCCGAGAGCGATAGCATCATCGAGTGTTAATGTTGTTATTGTTACGCCAAAGACCGCTGCCGGCGGACCGTTCGCTTCGGATTTACCCGGCAATACTCCAACTAAGTTCGAGCCAAAACTTTCAAATTGAGAAAGAATTAAAGATTGCGCTCCCGAACCAATCGCCATAATAATAATAACCGCGGCGACGCCAATAATAATGCCGAGCATAGTTAAAAAACTGCGACGACGACTCGCATTCAAAGCGCTAAATGCGCCGGAGATTAAATTTATATAATAATCTTTTCTCATGAGAGCTACTTGAGCAATTCTCCTTCTTTAGCAATGCGACGATTAGAAACTAGTTTATCATCAAAAATAAGTCCATCCTTCATACTAATAATACGTTTAGCATGCTCGGAGGTATAGGTTTCATGCGTAACCAAGATGACGGTATGTCCCTCATTGTTTAGTTTTTGCAAAATCGACATTACTTGAGTTCCTGATTTTGAGTCTAAGTTACCAGTCGGTTCATCAGCAAAAATTACCGATGGATTATTAATCAGAGCGCGAGCAATTGCGACTCTTTGTTTTTCACCACCGGAAATTTGATTGGTAAAAAAATTCAAACGATGTCCAAGCCCAACAGCTTCTAAAGATTCTTTCGCCCTTTTTCCCGGATCAGCATGAGGCTTCATCGTATAC
>CAYGIU010000062.1:0-2168 GCA_964350015.1 uncultured Gammaproteobacteria bacterium | reverse complement strand
ATCGTATACAACAAAGGAAGTTTAACATTTTCTAAAACCGAAGTGCGCGGTAATAAATTAAACGACTGAAATACAAAGCCTACTTTTTCATTTCGAAAACTTGCCAATTCATCATCGCTTAAAGAACTGACGTCACGACCGTCAAATTCATACATACCCTCAGTCGGACGATCAAGAAAACCAAGAATATGCATCAAGGTTGATTTGCCGGAACCGGATGGTCCCATAATAGAAACAAATTCGCCTTGTGCAATCGTAAAGGAAAGGCCGTGCAATACACTTGTCACGACCTCCTCATTTACATAATCCTTCTTTAGATTAGTAACTTTGATTAGCATTTATTTTTTACTCGAATCTTTTATAAATGTAACAACTTTATCTCCTTCGTTAACCCCTGATAATACCTCCACTAAGCCATCGTCGCCGGAAAGTCCGATACTGATTGTACTTTCACGAACCGTATTATCAGCCTCTAAAATTCGTGCGATTTGAATATTGTCTTTTTCAACAACGGCTCTTGCTGGCATAATTAAGACATTGTCACGTTTGTTTGTTTGAATAACGGCGCTCGCGGTCATGCCGGGCTTTACCGGTTCCTTCCCCGGATCAAAACTAACTTTTACTTTATAATAAGTTACTCCTTGAATAACCGTGGCGGCCGGTTCAATAAAATAAACTTTTCCTTGGAACTTTATATCGGGGCCAAGTGCGTCAAGGGTTATATCAGCGGTATTATTCAATTTCATTTTAGAAATATCAGTTTCAGATATATCAACTTCGATTTGGTAGTTGTTTTCAGTTAAGACTGAAACTAAGGCTTTTTGTGCGCTAACCTGTTCCCCAACTTCATAATTAATTTTAGTAATAATTCCCTTAATTGGTGAGCGTAAAGAATTATCGCTTAATTGATTTGAAATAAGAGCGAGACTCGCTTGAACTTGACCAACTTGCGCCTGTGAAATCGAAAGTGCTGAAGATGCACTGTCGATACGACTTTGCGCTGATGCTAATTGTTGATCTTTATTTGATTTAGATGTTGAGACGGCGTTTCGTGCTGAGATCACGGCGTTGTTGTAGCTTACACGTGATTGACTAACGTTTTGTTCGGCTGCCAAAACATTTGTGTCATACGCTAGACGCGCGTCATCGTATGCTTGGCGACTAGTTTGCAATGAAGAAATTACTGAGGATACTGATGTAGTGTGGCCGTCAGTTGTTGCCTTTGAAGCATCAATTTGAGCTTGCGAATAATAGGTATTGGGAATTGAATTTTCCAAAGCACTAAAACAGAAGTTTAAGGTATTAAATGTTTTACTAGCGACATTTTGCACCGCATCATAAGCAGCGAACAAATTAGTTTGATTTCGGCTAAGTTTGGCCGTTGCTAATTTTGCATTTGCTGTCGCAAGTAAACTGCGCGAATCATCATAGGCATTATTCAATGAGTTTAGTACGGCATAATTTTTTACGCTGAACGTCGGTCGTAAATTATCGTCGGTTTTGATTCTGTTAACCGCATCAAGAGCAGTTGTCAGTACTGATAATTTATTTTCAATTGTTAATTGCAACGAATCATACTTATTATCGATGGAACGTTGGTAGGTTGTTTTAGTTGTAACTAAACTTGATTCGGCAGTGGCAATTGCTTGTTCATAGGTTGTGACAGTTGACGAGCTAGAATCTTCTAAGTCAAATTTTGTTTTTTCGGCTTGCTTTACTGCTTCTGATAAACTCGCATTAGCTCTATCGTAATCACGACGAGCCGAATCGAATGTTGATTGAGCCTGACGAACGCTGGCCATTGAAACATTTAGATTTGCGGCAGCTTCTTGTTGTCTAATAAGAAGATTGGTTGTATCAATTTCACCAAGAACCTGATCGGGCATAACTTGATCACCAACTTTAACATTGAGTTTTGTTAGTTGTCCGGTTCCAGTAAAATTTAATTCTATTTCCTTGGCCGGAGTTATCGTTCCAGTTTCGCTTACGGTCTGAACTAAGGCACCTCGTGTGACCGGGGCAGTTGTATATTCAATTTTAGGAGCTTTTTGGCTCGAAGCATAAACTGCTCCGCCAATCGCGACAATAAGTACTGCCGCAATAATGATATTTCGTTTCTTTTTAGTCATATGTTTATTTTAGCACAAAAGGGGGCTTAGATATTAAGT
>CAYGIU010000061.1:3854-5218 GCA_964350015.1 uncultured Gammaproteobacteria bacterium | reverse complement strand
TTTTGTTTAAATTTTTAGCAAAAAATAAAGTATCAATTGAAGGTCCCCACACACTTGGATATTTTCTTTGTTCAAATCTAAAGGACAATCCGGCATATTCAGTAATTCTCAGTGCTTGTGCATATAAAGCAAAAACAGTATCTCGCAAGGTTGGCGATAATTTATTAATCTCATAGACATCAGTTATAAGCACTGGGTTTTTAACTGAGGATACGAATTTTGTAGCTCGCTCATCATAAGAGTAAACTCTTTTTCCGCGCACTATGTCTTGCGCTAAAATCATAGCCAATTCTTTTCCATTGGCGTAGATGTCGAGTTTGTCTAAATTTTTTGAAAACTTTAAAAGCATAGATGAGATAATTATAACACTATAGTCAAAAACACAAAAATATTGACTAGATCTTCGAATCTTGTTATTTTCAAGTTGTTACTAATGCCGACCTGGCTCAATTGGTAGAGCAATGGTATCGTAAACCATAGGTTATGGGTTCAAGTCCCATGGTCGGCTCAAAGTTTTTTTTAACAATTTAATAAAGGCGGACAAGATGGAAAACGAAAAACCATTAAGTTACATCGAAAGATGCGAAGATTGCGGCGTCGGTTACTTTATTTTTCTAAGAGACGGAAGAGTAAGCAAAGAACTTTTTTCTAGAGAAGAAGGCTTAGAGTTACTCGATAAAGAAGCTGAGCAAAAATTCATCAGTCTCGAAGAAAAAGAAGAACTAATGATACAAATTGCTTTGGATGACGACTTGATGGATACAAGAGAAGAAGCTGAGCTATGGCTAAAAGCTACCGAGCCCCTTGGCCCGGAACATGATCTTTTTGATTGGCTTCAATCAATTGAGCAGGTGTATGTCAAACAAGGTGAATTCAATATGAGTTTAAGTATAAACTAAACCCGGAGGCGACAATGCATCCAAAAATAGTTGAATCGGCAGCCTACTTAAAAATCCTTAAAACTGATAAGGAAAACGGTTACGATACTTTAGCAATCATTATTTTTAAGGACGGCGGCTTAAGTGAACTCTTCTATAATAAAGAAGATGCTGGTAGTGAAATGGGCATCGCACTTATTGATGGAAGATTAGGAACGGAAGAACTGCTACATCTGCTACTTCAAATCAAAGAATCAAACTTAATCCAGTTTAGTGATAAAGAAAGTGATGCTTTATTTGAAGAACTAAATAATGATTTAATAAAATCATTATATGAAGCACATGATTTTATTCCAAAATGCGAAGAAGACGAGATAATAATCCGCTCACTTTTTACCGACCCCACTATTTACGAACAAAAAATTAACTGATCTTTACATTTTAAAAAGGACACATCCGTGTCCTTTTATTTTTTCTTGAAAAAGT
>CAYGIU010000061.1:0-3844 GCA_964350015.1 uncultured Gammaproteobacteria bacterium | reverse complement strand
AAGTATTCTAGCCATTTGTCGATATTCCCCAATAAGTGCGGTTCAGTACTAACGGTCGGCGGCGCCGGAGGAATACTAAATATTGCCGCGCTTGTTGACGGCGATTCCGTTTCTCCGGGACGATTTTCAATAACAACAACATCCTCCCCCGGCTTTTTATAATTTAACTTTGTTCGAGCTTCATGTTCAACAAACTGATCAGATTTCATATAATCAAGAACCTGCTTTAGGCTTGAGTTCTTATGCTCTAATTCATTTACCTGCGTTTCTAAATCAGCCACCTCTTTATCAATCGCATATTTTTGTCGCCAATTTTTTGTTAAAGGAACAGCAAAAACCGCCAGTAATGCCAAAAGCAAAAGGGTGATAAAGAATTGTTTACTAAAAATCGTTTTGAGCATAGGTATTCAAAAGCGCTTTCTTGTCAGCCGAGCCCCATCAGAGCCCAGTCTAAGCATTGGCCTTGAAAACAGTGGGGTTTTCCGACCAAAGCCGGAAAGCGCTAAAGTATATAAACGCGAGACGAATCCAGCGCAGACATACACTAACGAATTTACCCCCTAGCGTTCCCTTGTAATAACACGTTATCACAAGAAAAAAGATGCCAATGTAATTTGTTTGATCCAAAACTTAAACATGGGATTAATGAAGCTGGGGCGAAAAGAAAGAGCTTTATATCACAATCGTACCACAAAAAAACCGCCTCGGAAAGAGGCGGTTTTAAAAAATTTATTTAATTTTTATTGTCTATGCCGTAACGATTATATTGAAAAATCGGAGACTTTCCGAACCAATATTCAATCTCATGAGCTGCTTCTTCCGGAGTTTCTGAAGCATGAACAAGATTTTCAACAGCACGCTTTTCTTTATTTGCTAAAGCTGGAGAATCTCCAGAAAAATCTCCTCGTATTGTTCCCATTTCTGCTAGATACGGCATGGTCGGTCCGGAAATCTTACGAACCATATCAACGGCGTGAAGACCCTGAACTACCATTCGAACCAAAGGAGTTGAAATCATAAAGCTTACCAACCATTCGCGTACCATCGGTCCAAGTATTTTCGGGTCGGTTGATCCAAAGTCAGCCATCGGGTCATAACCATACTTCTCATAGGTTGCAAGTGTTTTATTTCCCAAGCGCTCAATCCAAGATGGATCTTTTGGATAATGATTATCAATCATTTCAACTGTTGGCTGGAACATTTCAAGCGCAACAATCTTAAGATCGCGTTGTTCAAAACGTTTGATAATTTCACCAATCAAACCTTTGCGCACACCATCCGGTTTAATCATGACATAGGTTTGCTCTAACTTAGGATCTTGCATACAAATTTTCTAAAATAATAAGTACCACGATTATAGCGATGAACAGCCAATAATGCAAGAGGCGCCCTTAAATACCGAACTTCCGTCAGTCTTAAAATGGATAGTTCCATCTTGGTCAGTACGGAATATTCTAATAGCTAAACGCTCTAATCGCTTTAAAATTCGCGGCGACGGATGACCATAACTATTGTTAACAGCGGCCGAAGCAATAGCAATCTCCGGCTTAACCGCAGCCAGGAATGCGTCACTCGAGCTAGTATCAGAACCATGATGGCCTAATTTTAAGATTTCAGAAGGAAGCTGGTCCTTTGTCGTCGCTAATAATTCTTTTTCCTGCGGCTCTTCAGCATCGCCGGTAAATAGAACATCTAAGGTTTTATAACTTAAGCGAAAAACGATAGAAGCATTATTAGGATTGGAAATTTTTTGCTGCGCCAAACTTTTTACTGGAGCTAAGATGTCCAAGGCTACACCATCAAGATGAAGCTGGGTTCTAGTCGGACGAATAATAGGAATCGACTTTTCTTCAACCTGATCTAAAAACTCATCATAGGCAGCGCCGGTCGAGTCTATGTCACTTAACATAATTACTCCGACTTCATAACGCTCGAGCACTGAGGACAAACCACCGAAGTGATCGTCATGCGGATGCGTAACGATTATAAGATCAATGCGTCGCTGCCAAAACGGCAAAGCCCTACTTAATTCACGTAATACCGCTTTGTCAGCCGGTCCACCGTCAATCAGAATCGTTTTACCGTTTACTGTCTCTATTAATTGCGAATCTCCTTGCCCGATATTAAAAAAATATAAATGCAAACGGTGATCTTCTTTGTATAAAAACAAAAACGCCACAAGCGCAGCAATGATTACAAAAATCGTTACTACCGCAAAGCGGCGTTTTCCCTCCTCCAAATTCATATTCTACTTAAGCGTGCTTGGTAATGGCTTCAGCCAAGGTTTCTTTCTCTTGAACTCCGGTAAAGCGTTCAGCCGGTTCTCCGTTTTTGAATATAATCAATGTCGGAATACTCATTACTCCGTACTGGCGGGCAATTTCAATCGCTTGGTCAGTATCGAGTTTTCCAACAACAGCCTTGCCGGCAAATTCACTTGCGACTTCGTCAACAATCGGAGCCTGCGCCTGACACGGCCCGCACCAGGTTGCGAAAAAATCGACTAAAACAGGTTGAGTTTTTGAAGCTTCGATGACTTCTGCAGCAAAGCTATCTTTAGTAAATTGATGGGCCATATGGTTTGAAAAAAATTATAGGTACAGGCAATTGTACCATAGCGCTCCTATCTTGCCAAGAAACGTTTAGAACGCACTTTTCGGTGATATGTAATGGCAAAACGATGCGCTTCATCACGCACCCGTTTTATTAAATGTAAAGCCGCTGACGCCAAGGGAAGTTGCAAAGCCAAGCTTTGACCCGGAAAATAAATCTTATCCGGAGCCTTCGCGCTACGCAATCCTTCGCCCTTAGTTATTCCAATAATCGTAATATTCAAGTCAGCTTTCTTTAGAATTTTAGAAATAACATTAAGCTGTTGTTTGCCACCGTCAACAATAATCAAATCCGGTAATGGCCAATCATTAGTCAATCGGCGTTGAAACATTTCTGAAAGCATTTGAACATCACCTTTTTTACGATCAGTCGCAAATTTTCCAACAATTTTAAATTTTCGATATTCATTCTTATCAGCTTCACCATTAGAAAAAACAACCATTGAACCGACTGCGCTTTTGCCAAAGGTATTAGAAATATCATAGCCTTCTATACGTTGCGGAATTTTTGGCAAACTTAAAACTTTAGCCAACTCAACAACATCATTAGCATATTTTTCGCCAACACTTAAAACGCGCGTATTTTCTAAAACCTGTCGCAAGTATTCTCGTTTTTCCTCGGGCAAAGTTTTAATAACACTTTTCTTTTTTCCTTCAAAAAATAAAATGAGTGGTTTAATAACTTGATCATTATATTCTTTGAGCGTTACTTTTTTACCACAGGGTCCAAGGCATCTACTAATTTGATAATAGAAGCAAGGTTTCTTTTGAAATCTTTTCATTGCACAATACGGCCAAATTTTTCTCAACGCTTTTAAAGTTTCTTTAACTGCTAAACCGCTGACAAAAGGTCCGTAATACTTTCCGGCTTTGCCAATCTTGCGCGTTAAAAAAACTCCGGGAATTTCATCCTCTAAAGAAATATGAATGTAGTTAAAGCGCTTATCATCGCGCAGCATGACATTATAATATGGCTGATGTTTCTTTACTAAGTTCGCTTCTAACAACAAAGCTTCGATTTCCGAATCAACTTCTACCCATTTAATCCGCGCTATTTCCTTCACCATTTTCGATTTCATTGGCGTATGGTTTGTTCCACTGCGCCAATATGAAAAAACACGGCTACGTAGATTAACGGCCTTTCCTATATATATCAATTTCCCTTTTTTATCAAAATACTGATAACAGCCAGGATTTTGTGGAATATCTAATTTTTTAACATCATCGAGGGT
>CAYGIU010000060.1:0-5241 GCA_964350015.1 uncultured Gammaproteobacteria bacterium | reverse complement strand
TAGTATATAATACAAACAATTAACCGAAGCTATTTAATAACAAAATAGGAGGTGATCATGGGTGAATGACACGTTTTCCGTGACTGGGCAGAGGTAAAAAAAGAGTTTAACCTCTGTCCAGCATTTAGCGGACAAACGTTTTAGTCATCATGATTTCATCTATAGAATTCCAGAAAGGAAGGGTAGCCTATTGGGCGACTCCAAATAATCAAAAAGCAGTAGATGTAGATTCAAACAGATTTCAATAAAAAAAAGCGAAGGAGATCTGATGAAAAACACACCGGTGGACGTAGGCTCTTGTTCTTTTGTACTGTGCTCTTCAGCATAATAAACAAAAGTAACAATGACTGCTGCGTCATGAATCAACAGTTGGCAACGAACTATTTAAGTGTTACCAACTGAAACGGTACAAAAAAAAGAAACGCAAAGCGTTTCACTTACATTGGGGGAGAAAAATCTCCCCCTTTTTTTATTTCTAAATATTTTTCTTAGCGACACCTTGAGCTAGGTCAAAAAAAGTTTTCATTGTATCAGCTAGTTCTTGATTCTCAATAATGATGCCGAATAATTCTTTAATCGATACAAAGGCAATTCGATTTCCGTAAATAGTTATATCGCTTTTAATCGGATAATCTTTATAGTTTAAATATACTCGATTAACATTAACAAGTCTTTCCTCTGGCGCAGGAGTTTCATCGCTAATAACCGCAATTGATTTTACTTGAATGCCCGCTTTAACTTTTTTGGATTGATAATCTTCTTGTTCTTTCTTTGTAAAGACATTACTAAATTTATAATAGTGGTAGATAATACGAAGTTGTTTGTCCGGAGTTTTTAAGAAAGTACTTCTGATAGCTAATAGTCCGGCCTTTCCTTCGTAGTAACTTACTTTAGGCTTTTTGTTTGAAAAATTATAAATAGAATTTAAGTCGGGTAGAAGAGTCTTAAGTTTTTCATGTCGGGCTTCAAGCTCGACTTTTTCTTTTTCTAAAATAAGTTCAAGCTGGTCCGGTTCAACGGATGTATAGTAGGTTCGCTTGCCTTTAATAAAAGTACTGATCAAGCCGCGGGCAATCAAAGTTTCTAAGGCGTCGTACGTTGCGACGCGGTTAATGCCGGCTTTCTTAGCGATTGATAAAACGCTTTCGCCGCCTAATTCCAAAGCAGCTAAAAATACCCGGGCTTCTTTTTCGTCCAGGCCGAATTCAATTATTTGTTTATAGGTAATCATATAGCTGCATTATAGCATAAAAGGCGAGTCGTTTTGACTCGCCTTTGTAATTAGGACTTCTTAGTAAAGACCTTGTAGTGCCATTTTGTGTCGTCCTGAATGAAGTGAAAACCGGCATCAGTATTTTCTTCAGGTGCACCATAGCACGGAACATCTTTGTAGCAGTTCCACGCATTGCAGCCGTCAAAGACTACAAACTGGAACAACGCCGCGTTGTTCACGATATCATATTCGAGAAGAACATTATTATGAATCCCTGATATCTTAGCATCAGGATTTTTTTCATAACCGACCCGGACGAGATCGCCTTCTTCTTTCGCCCAAAATATATCGCGGTCAATCTTATTTTTTGTCCTGATAAGCTCATTGAGCTTAGCGAGACAACCGCTACGTAATAATGGAGCAAGGTATCCGGCATTGTAAATAAATTTATCCTGTAAATCTATTACCATTTCTTCCATAATCTCTTCCTTTTTATTTTTTATTTTATTCTTCTCTCCTCAGGCGATAGCGTGTTAAGAGATTTTTGGGCTATCGCTTGGGGAGAGAAGGCAAAAGAATCTTTGCCTTTAGGTGAATGTAAGGAACTAGGAAATAATCGGAAGGGAAAATGAGCTTTTGAGCTTTTCAATAACGTCTTCGTTAGACGCATCGTCAGCTACTGGGACTCCTGCCCAAAGGGCTCTGCCGTCGCTGGGGTAGCGATCGTGAAGGTAATCATACTTGACGTCCGCTGGGGCTGCGGCGCTGATATTTCTTATTCTTCCGGCGCAGATAGAACAGTGTCCTTGTTCTGCGACTTCAAAATAAGCATATCCGTCCTGTACGCGTACTTCACGGCCTCTTTGCCAGCCGCTTAACGATACCCAGAATGATCTCATTTTTTCTCCTTTTTTAGTTTTTTATTTTTGTTTATTCCTGAATTAACAAGTTAGTTTATTAACTCGGGAATAAGGGCAAAGTTTTTTGCCCTAGTAAAAACCTTTAAATAAAGAACGAAAGTAAAGTAATGTAGTGCCACAGACAAGTTGTGCCATAGGGAATAATGCCCTCTTTTCGAGGGTCGCTTTCAATGGTAACCCTACAACTTCGGCCCGTGGTCGCTACGAACTTACTCTACTGAACCTCAATCGCTTTGATTAAGATTCCGATAAAGAAGGGAAATAAAAGTTTAATTTTATTTCCCTAGAAAAAACCTTTGAATAAAGAACGAAAGTAAAGTAATGTAGCGCCACAGACAAGTTGTGTTGCAGGGAATGATGCTTCTCTCAATATGAGAGAAGCAAACTCTGCGGTGATTACTCCAGAAAATATGGCCCTCTCTTTCAAGAGGACCTTCTTCTGATAGGTAACCCTACAACTTCGGCCCGTGGTCGCTACGAACTTACTCTACTGAAAAATCGGAAATCAACTGCGGCGTCGCAGTGTCAAATCCGACAACGTCAAGCATCCCAGCGTCATTAGGATCGGCAATGGTAAAGCTATTCGCTACCATGCCAACAACAATGAGCTTGGCCGGAATTCCCATCTCGCGACGGTAATTCTCGAGTGCTTGTACCGGATGAATATGGCCACACCAAGTTTCGGAATCGGTATACACAACAAACGTGTCTACTGATATCTTATTTTGGAGTGCCCATATCATTGGTAACGCACAATCAGTACGCTGAAACGGCATATCAGAGATGGACTCAATCACATCATCCAAGCGTTGGCTTGGGGAGATATTGATTGGCACCATTCCGCCTGAAAATGCAGTAATAGTGTACTGTTGCTCAACGTGCGCAGTGACCAAGGCCAATGCGGCACTTGCGTGCGCGGGTGTTAGTCCCGGCATGCCAGCAATCTCGTCACAGCCCATTGAGCCGGAAACATCAAGCGCCGAGAGAGTACGCTTTCCGCTTGGCTTCACATTACCAAATGAAAGATAAAACGCTCTGTCGAGCGCATCTATCACTTGAGTAACAGGTTGCCAGGAAAGATTTCCCTTTGCTCCGTGTCCTTTTCTGTAAGTCATGAGCGCACCCAGTATTGCTACCGGATGAACACGTGCCTTACGGATACGGGTCTCGTCAGTCAGTCGTTCAACTACCAATCTGGTCGCATCACTCAAGGGAGTAATGAGCCCGTTGGCAGTCATACGAGCAAGATTGCGGATTAATGCGGTCATCGGTAAGTTAGGAAGCAGAGCCTCCCAAACTTTAGCCTCTCCTAAGAAATTCGACGGGATCATCTCCCACGAAAGACTAGAATTGGCATTGATGATTTGCACTATATCTTTAATCTCGGTCGCATGTTGAGCGGCTTCGAATGATGAGATGATCGTAGGAAGCAGAGTGCAGTCAACTGCATCATACTTCTTTACGTTCATCTGCGTATCATTCTTTTCCTGACGTACGACTTGGCGCTCGTCCATGTTTCCACTTTTCACAACCCACCGGTAGAGTGAATTATGAGCAGTGGTTGATGGCTTTGGGCTAGCAAGACGCAAGACATCGCGATGCGACCAGCCATTACGCTGACGGTACTTCACAAGTTGATAAGCCAATTGCTCGGCTTCCTTTGTGTTATACCAATCGCTGACAGTGCGACGCAAACCGCGTCCCCATCCTCTAAATCCTTGGATATTCTCCAAGAAATTAAAAAGATGAGTGGCAGTACGGGCCACCATAGGTAGAGCAGCTGATGCTGCTTTCTTGGTGTTTTCGTCACCCATGCCGGCAGCAATTGCCAAGGCGAAGAGTGCCGGGTCGTTTTTAGGAGCACGACCGCCCGTACTGATCTCGACGATGCGTCTTACAACGCGTTCACCGTCAGTTTGGATGCAACGTAAGACTGCCCAAGCATTCGCAAGAGCAAGCTTTTGTTCGGAAGCATAATAACTTCCGCCCTCGGTTCCGAGAATGAGAAAACGATCTAGTCGTTTCCAATCATCAACGGACCAACTAAAGCCTCCGGCAGAATTCTCAACCTGATCCGTTCCCGGAATTGGTTGAGACTGCGAAGTCTCTTTAGTTTGGAAGTGCTGTGAGTAGTTTGTACTCAAATTTATGCCTCCTTTTAAATTTATAAAATTTTTAATTTGCTTTCTTATTATTCTCTCCTCAGGCGATAGAATGGCAGGAGAACCTAACTATCGCTTGAGGAGAGAAGGCAATACTTTTGTATTGCCCGGGAAGTTTTTTAGGAGATTCCGAGCTCCTCGTTAAGGATTTGTCTTGCAATGTAGAGACTTGTTGCCTCAATAACATGCAAAACTCCATTAACTATAAATTCATATTTTTTCATTCCGCCTCCAGGAATTTTAATTAGAATTTTTTATGTTTTTCTTTTTTCATGAACTCACCTTTTTTTATATACAAGCCTTAAGAATATTCAGCGTTGCACGAGTAAGCACTTTTTTGACGGGCTCTCGGCTACGGGAATATTCTTAGGCTTAAGAACTCAAGATCGATGCTACGCAGCAATTGGCTGCGTAGCAAGAGCCTTGGCCTCGGCTTCAGCATCAGCTTTCGCTTTCGCGTCTGCCGCTGCTTTAGCCGCCAATTTCTCGGCTTCCTTGCGGATGGCGAGAAAATGGCTGGCCAAGTTGAGAATGTTTCTCGGCCCCTTCAGATCAGCAATCTGTTTGGGCGAGAACCATAATCTCACATGATCAACTCCGCGTTTCGAGTTAACCATGGTTGTTGCCATATCTGGCGACAACACCTTGGCCACCGAAATCACACCCGCGAGTTTAGTCACGCTGTGATTTCTGGTGAAGGCCAGAGCCTGAGTCCTTGAAATATCCAGAGACTCAATCGCTACAGCAACTGTTCCTTTAAAGAACATTTGCCCCTCGGATAAAGGTTTCTTGGCCTTTACTGAAGTAGCGCGGCTCTTTGAAGCGTTGTTTGCGTTATTGATTGAGCTCATAGTTTTTTCTCCTTTATTTAATGGTTATCCTGAATCTCAGGAGGGGAGAAGATCCAGGATAACCATTAAATCAGAGGAGAAGGGCACGACAAGTC
>CAYGIU010000059.1:0-5349 GCA_964350015.1 uncultured Gammaproteobacteria bacterium | reverse complement strand
ATTGTTCCTTCCTTTACCCATTCGCTCGCAACGATAACCGCTGTTTCCAAATAGCCCCCAGGATTATTACGTAAATCCAAAATAACACCCTTGGCCTTCTTTAACTGCGTTTCTTGAACGGCTTTATTAAACAAGTTTTCAGTATCCGAATTAAAATTGCTAATTTTAATGGTCATGATTCCATTTTTTTCATCAAAAGAATTTTTGACGCTTTTAACAATAACCGTATCGCGAACCACGGTAATATCAATTGGTCTTGATTCTTTCTCTCGACCAATCTTTAGGACAACTGAAGTTCCTTTTACACCTCGTATTTTTTTTACCGCCTCTTCAAGCGATAAATCAGCTGCGCTCTTACCATCAATCTCATAAATTTGATCGCCAGCGAGTAAACCCGCTTTTATAGCCGGAGCATCTTCCAATGGCGCAATGACCGTTAATATTTTATCTCTGAATCCAATTTCAGCACCGATTCCATCAAAGGTTCCAGATAAGTCATCTTCAAATGAACGCGCTTCTTCCGGATTCATAAATACTGAATATGGATCATCAGTTGCATCAACTAAACCTTGCAAGGCTCCATAAAATAATTTTTTCTCTGTTAACTTATCCTGATCGACATAATCTCGCTTTAGAGTATTCCAAACTTCCCAAAATAGCTTAAAATCAACATCCGGACTACTTGAGGGTTTATTAAGAACTTTTCCCTCAAAAACTCCGATTGTTTGTTTTATTCCTCCTTGATTACTGACATAGGTGCCAGCATAAAAAGCAGCCGCTAAACAGGCTAATGAAATAAAGACTTTTCGTGCGGTCCGCCAAGGCGAACGATTTGTTTCAATAGTATACATAGTGCATATATTGTATCATATTATTGAAATTATCAGCCATTCGAGCTACACTTAACTCGTCTATGATGAAATTCATTATTCAAGGAGGCAAGGCCATTAGCGGAGAAATCGCCGTTGGCGGCGCTAAAAATGAGGCCATAAAACTTATCCCAGCAGCCCTGCTTTCGAGCTCGCCTGTTATAATCCGCAATATGCCTGATATTGAGGACTGTAAGCGCTGTCTTGAACTGTTTACTGATTTAGGCGGTTTAGTAGAACACAAAGGCGAAGAAATTATTTTAACTCCCCCTAAAGAAATCAAAACCACACTTGAAGCTCAGTTTGCAAATAAGCTACGCGCTTCAATAATGTTCGTTGCCCCAATGCTGGCGCGAAACGGTAAAGCAGTTTTCCCGCATCCAGGAGGCTGTGTTATTGGAGCAGGAATACGTCCGATTGATTTATTCACTGACGGTTTTGCCGCTATGGGCGTTTCCATCGATTTTTCTGATGGACTCTATCATCTTTCAACAAAAAAACTTCAAGCCTGCAATTATTTCTTTACAACGGTCAGCGTTACCGGAACAGAAAGCATGATGATGGCCGCAACTCTAGCGAACGGTACAACTATTTTAAAAAATTGTGCGATGGAACCGGAAATTGAAGCGCTGGCCATACACCTTAACAAATGCGGCGCCCGTATCACTGGTGCGGGAACACCAACTATTTCCATTGAAGGCGTTAGTGAATTGAGTGGCGCTGAAGTTTCAGTCATTCCCGATCGACTTGAAACCGGAACCTTTGCGATTTTGGCAGCCGCTGCCCGCGCTCAATTAAAAATAACACACTGTCATCCCGGTCACCTCGATTCATTACTGACAATATTTAAAAAGATGGGAATTGTGTTTAAAACAGGAGCTGATTGGATCGAAATGATTTCCTATCCGGAACAAATTCCCGCGTATAATTTAAAAACTCATGAATATCCCGGTTTTCCAACCGACCTGCAATCGCCTTTCACTGTTTTAATGACGCAGGCCAACGGAACTTCGCTTATCCATGAAACAATTTATGAACGACGGTTACTCTTTACCGACATGCTTACGCAAATGGGAGCCAATGTAACGATGTGTGATCCGCACCGAGTTGTTATTCAAGGACCAACCCCATTACACGGCCGCTCGTTAACGTCGCCGGATTTACGCGCTGGAATCTCTATGATTATCGCCGGGGCAATTGCTAAAGGAAAAACTGAAATTGATAACATCTATCAAATAGAACGTGGTTACGAACACATTGATACTCGCCTGCGAGCCATTGGCATCGATATAGTCCGCAGCGAATAATGTATGTCATTATCACACCGTCGATTACTTTTTGCCTGTTTTGTTCTAGTATTTATTATCCTTGTTCCTTTGGTGTTAATTTATGCAACCGGTCATACTATAAACTGGCGGCGCTTTAGTTTAGAAAAAACCGGCACCGTTTTAATAAACAGTGAACCGAGCGGCGCAACTATCTATATTGATGGAAAATCAATCGAAGATCCTTTGTCTCGATTATTTAATCCCGAAAGCTCACTGACAACTCAAGCTCGCGTAAAAGACTTATTGCCGGGACAACATACCTTGCGTCTTGAACTCAATGGCTATTGGCCATGGGAAAATACTTTTAATCTAGCACCGGGCGAAGCAGTTAATTTTGGAACAGTAGTTTTATACAGCCAAAGCACGCCCGAAGAAATAAACCCTACTAAAAATAACAGCAGCTCACTCTCACCACAAGGCACGCGTCTACTAAGTATCAATGGAAAAACGATTTCGATAATTTCCACAGCAGACGCTACTATAAAAAAGATAACTGCTTCCAAAAATTTTTCTATCGAAAACATTGACTGGTCAGCCGATGACTCAATCTTCAGTTTTGGAAAAACACTCATTAATCTTTCTACTGACACTGAAGAAGAGTTATTTAAACAAGTAAAAAATCCCGTAAGCGTCGTCCACTGGGACAAGAAAACTGCGGGCATAGCCTACGGCCTTTCGGGCAATACCCTCTACTCCTACAATACTCAAACACAAAAAACAAATGAACAGCGTATTAAGGAATTGCAAAAGAATGAAGTCATAAGCGACTTTGAAATATATGCTTCAAAAATATATATTATTGCAAAATCAAGTAATGGTAGCGAACGACTACTTTCCGGAACCCTTAACACTGATTTAGCACTCATTGATTTACCGACAGGCCATTATCGCTTTGTTGCCTTGAACGGAGATCGACCACTTATAAGCAATGGGAAGAAAACATATATAATTGATGAACCGCTTCCCTTATATCCAACGCCACGACTTTTAGAAATTTCCGGGAAAGTCAGCATTGGCCAATGGTTCAATCAATCAATTATTTATTCAACGCCACTTGAACTGCGCCGCTGGGACAATGAGAGTTCGGATTATTTATTGACCCGTCTTGGATTACCAATTAATGCGCTACTACCCTTAAGTGAAGAAAGCGTAATACTGGCGACTCCTAATGATATTCGAATTTATACTAATGGTCGCGAACCATTCTCGATTATATTGGCAAATATTAAAAATGTTAAAACGATGACGCTTTCTGGAAATAAAAAAATCCTCTACGTTGACGGTACTTATGAAAACGCAGAGGGAATATTTGCAGTTGCTTTGCAGCACTAATGAGATTCGGGCATACTTAAGCCCCACTTAGCAATATACTTGTACCAGGAACGAACATGTCGCCGACTAACCTTACTCATAAAAAATGAATACCACGGCTGTCGCGCGCTTTCCCGATTATGATTATGAATAATACTTGCATCCGGGTAATAATGTACTCGCCAATGTTTTTTCCAAAAACGTCGACACAAATCAGTATCTTCAAAGTATAAAAAGAAGCGCTCATCAAACATTCCGACATCTTTCAGCGCCTTTGCTCGGATAAATAAACAGGAACCAAGAAGCCAATCCACATCGCGTGGATTTTTTTTATCATAATCAACCATTAAATATCGCTTTAATTCCCATTCACCTAATCCCCCTAAAAATGTCCGACGGAAAACCGGCGTCAACAAACTGTGCCAGCGATAACTTGAGTCTTGAACTGTTTTATCAGGATTAAATTGTTTTGGACCAACAATACCGACTGTCGGATTTTCTTCCATGAACGCAAACAACTTCGTAAAGGTATCTTTGAAGGCGATTGTATCAGGATTCATAATAACAACATATCGCCCGCGCGCGCGACGCAATCCTAAATTATTTCCGGCACCCATCCCGAGATTACGATTGCTCTGAATACATAAAACTTTCGGATACTGCCAGGCCAAAATTTCAGCGATATTATCATTGGAGTGATTATCGACCACTATAATTTCATATAACAAATCTCCAAAATCAGATTCTTCAATCGATTTGATGCAATTAAGGGTCAATCCTTTGCTTTTATAATTAACAATAACTATGCTGATATCCATATTATCTAAGCTTACCAAAACATTATCATTCTGACTATTCGCCAATACAAGGAAAATATCGGATTGATAATGCGCAGTTTATAATCATCGATTTCCTGATACCAAATAATCCCGGAAAAATATTTAGTAATTCGTCGGTCAGAACTTTTACGCAAGCCCTGAGTCTTGCGGCGAGCTTCAACTAAATAACGAATATTTTTACTTTGAGAAAAATACATCCAGACCTTTAGTTTTTCTTTAAACCAACCTGACTTAAGAGAAAATAATATCAAACCAATCTCCATGATAATAAAAGCTGGAAAAATACATATCAAACTCAAGAGACGATAGTTTTTTATTATTGCGATTATTCGATTTCGGTCCATCCAATAGTATTTTGTAATTGAACGGCTAAACTCATATTTATGATACACAACGGCGTCGTTCGCGATGAGGCATTTTCTTCCTGATAACCAAAAGCGCCAACCTAAATCTTGATCCTCGTTGTACATCCACATTTCCTCATCAAACAAACCGATTTCTTCCAAAGCTTTACAAGGAAAAAGTACGGCGGCGCCGGAAGGATAGGCAATTTCCCGGCGATTATTTTTCGGATCATATAATTCATTATTGCCCAGCGAATAACCAAAGCCAAGAAAATGAGTACTGTTACCCAAGCTGTTAACTTTTTGTTTATCTGGATACATCATTAAGCGCGCTTGAATTGCCGAATCCGGTTCTTCCTCTGCGGCTTGCATTATCTTCACTAAACAATCAGCTTCGAGCACTGTGTCCATGTTCACTAAAAAAACATATTCATATCCTTGCTTCATCGCTTCTTTAATTGCGGCATTATTGCCACCGGCAAACCCTTCGTTTTTTTCAAGAGAAATGATTGTCGCTTCCGTAGCAATTGATTTTAGATATTCTAAAGATTCTGGACTTGATTCATTATCAACTAAAATCAAATCAAACTCCTGCATTGTTTGCGCGCGCAAACTCGCAAGACAATCATGCAAAAAACGCTTTGCATAATCTTTCCAA
>CAYGIU010000058.1:0-5386 GCA_964350015.1 uncultured Gammaproteobacteria bacterium | reverse complement strand
ATAATCTATTATCATATCTTACTGAGAATATCGAGCGCACTGACGAAACTGCTTCAGAAACGCTTGCTAAAGTATTAAAACTATAAGCCCCGCAAATTTTAAAAAAATTGTCAGGAATTATTACCGCGCTCATGGGCGCGTTTTTCCGTGGCGTCGTACAAAAAATCCCTACTATATTTTAGTTTCAGAAATCATGCTGCAACAAACTCAAGCTCCACGCGTCGTTCAAAAATATGAAGAATTTATAAAAAAGTTTCCAACAATAAAATCTCTTGCTAAAGCTCGACTAAAAACTGTTCTTAAACTATGGCAAGGACTGGGCTATAATCGCCGTGCTCTTAATCTACAACGAGCTGCTCAAGAAATAGTAAAAGTATTTAAATCGAGATTTCCTAAAGACACCAAAACACTTCAATCATTACCCGGCGTCGGTCCGGCTACTGCCGGAGATATCATGGCTTTTGCTTTTAACAAAGCTGAAGTAGTTATTGAAACAAATATCCGAACGGTTTTTATTCATCACTTTTTTAAAGATCAAAAGAATATTCATGACAATGACATCATTCCTTTAATCAAAAAAACGCTTGATCATACAAATCCGCGAGAGTGGTATTATGCGTTAATGGATTACGGAGCAATGCTCAAAAAAACCATTCCAAATCCGAGCCGACGTTCTCAGCATTATACAAAACAATCACCATTTAAGGGGTCTAATAGAGAAATTCGTTCAAAGATTCTTAAATACACTCTTTTCTACGGTAAACAAAAACCTGAAATCATTTCTGAAGCACTTTCCATAGATAAGAAAATTGTTACAAAAAATATTATAACCATGCGCAAAGAAGGATTGATTTAACCTTTAGCGACAACAGCAATAATAATGTGCTGCGTCCCAGCTTCGCGCAAAACTCTCGCGCATTCATTAATTGTCGTTCCGGTCGTAATAACATCATCAATTAGAATAGCTTGATTGGGAACATTGCCCACTACTTTAAAACAGTCTTTCATATTTATTAAACGTTCTTGTTCAGTTAATTTTGCTTGAGCTTTTGTGTGTTTTGTTCTTTTAAGAATTGGCAAATATTCCATATTTAATTCTTTTGCTATTACTTGGGCGATTAAAGCAGCTTGATTAAAACCTCGCCAGCGCTCTCTACTCGCACTTAAGGGAACCGGAACAAGCACGGCGTTACTATGTTGTTTTTGCAATTCTTTATATAATAACTCAGCTAAGTCACGAGTTATTTCTTTTATAAATCTATATTTGCAGGCCTTTATAAGTTTATGTATAGTTTCATCTTCATAGTCAGCCACGCAAATTATTTCATCAAAATATTTCGTTCCAATTAATTGCAGATTTCCATCCCAAGCTTTTAATGGTTTCATCTTACATTGTTCGCACCAATACTCCCCCTCTCTATGACAAGTTAGGCAATACTTGGGAAACAGTAGATCTAGTAAAAAATTTATCATATAAAAAACCCTCACCCCGCCAAATTGGCAAGGAGAGGGTTTTAAATTTAAAAATATTATTTCCAATCAGCCCTATCAACCTTCCACTGACCATCAATCTTTTTCAAAGCAATAGAAAGATTCTGATCAAAGTTAGCGATGCTTTTGTCAGTTTTTGTTTCTTGGCGTTTTGTTTTTACAGTTCCTTCCGCTGTACCGCTTGTTTCGTTAAAAGTTACAAAATCAACCAAAACTGCTTGAGTAACAACTGACTGATAAGCCGGTGCTTCTTGTGCTTTTTCTCGCTCTGCTGAAATAAAAGCATTTGTTTTAGCTTTAAGCGCATCGGTCATAAATAATTCGAGTTCCGTAAGATTACTGAAATCAGCTTGCGATGAAGAAGTCCCGAAACGCTCAGCAAAATAAATCGCTAATTGGTTAGCAGCATCGCGGCTTGTTTCTTCAGCACTTCGCGGCGTACCGCTCCTAATTTCCGGCGTCGCCGTATTTGAAACGATAACCGGCTCGGCTGTCGTTTGCGGACCTGATGGTCCAACAGTATTAGTATCAGTCTGCTTGTTATAATTAAAGAAGAAAACAAAATAAATAATAAGAGCAATAAGGATTATTCCTCCGATAATAAGGGCTAAAGCTTTTTTATTCATATAGTAAAATTAGTGACTAATGGCCTTGGGCTGAGACTGCTCTTCAGCCAATTGTTTTTTAGCTTCTTCAATTTCCATAAGCTGCCGCGGATCCGAAGTAATCAACTGGTCTTCAACGTACGAAGCGACAACCTTAATGGCCGCGTGTTTATTTCCAGCAAAGAAAATACCTTCACCAACGCCGCATTCAAGCAAGAGATACTTTTCACTTTCTGTAAGAATAAAAGTCTTTTGCACCAAGTCGATCGACGCTGGGGATTGTTTCAATAGAATCTGCAGTGAAGAGTTCGTAACAATCGCTTGACCGTACGGAGAGCGCAAAAAGTCGTTGACGTCTTGAGTAATTGTTGTAACGCCCAAATAATACTTACGACAACGCTTAACGAGCGCGTAAATAAATTTAGCACTGTCTTCCTGTTGCATCATCCACCAGGCTTCATCAATAACGAGAATACGCTTTCTAACCTGACTACGAACTTCATTCCAAATATAGTTAATAACCGTGTAAATCGCCATTGGACGAAGCTCATCTTCTAGGTCGCGAACTGAAAAACAAACTAATTGATTATCCATTTCAACGTTTGTTGGACTGTTAAACAAACCGGCAAAAGTTCCTTCAGTAAACTTCTTCATACGATTTGCCAAAGCGGCTCCACCTTCCATTCCTTCTAATATTTCTTCAAAATCCTGCATAATCGGTGGTTCAGCCGTTGCTAAGTCAACATCAGGCGTAATATCCTTACGTGCGTATGTTTCCAATAAGGCGCGATCTACAACTGAATCTTCTTCATACGAAAGTTGTCCGATCATCAAACGGACCAAGCCCTTTAGAGTAATAACTGCACTTCGGATAATATCTTCTACTTTAGTTTGATCGCCGACGGCTTTTGGTAAATCAAAAGGATTAATTTTGCTTTGTGAAGCCAATGAAATATTGATATAGGTTCCACCAACCGCTTCAGCTAAATGTTTGTATTCATATTCCGGGTCAATAACAATAACTTCCGTTCCCATCATCAAGCTGCGCAAAATTTCTAATTTAATTGCATAGCTCTTACCGGCACCGGAAGTTGCGAAAACAACGCTGTTGGCATTTTGCAAACTAAAACGGTCAAATAAAATCAAACTGTTATTATGACGATTAATTCCATATAAAATTCCATTGTCCGAAGTAAGCTCACTTGAAACAAACGGGAATGAAGAAGCTACCGGTGAAGAGTTCATGTTAAACGCAATATATAATTCATCGTTGTTCAATGGCAAAGTTGAGTTAAAGCCCTGTTCAGCCTGATAATATACTCGTTTCGAATACACGAGACGGGCGCCGAACATATCTTCAACAACATCGGAAAGTCTATCGAGCTCTTCATTGGTATCAGCATACAAAGTTACATACAAAGCGAATTGGAAAAATTTCTCAGTCCCTTGCGTTAAAGAATCACGCAATCCTTCAATATCTCGCAAGGCGGTTTCTCGAATTGGATCGCGCGGCGAACCTTTTTCGGCGTCGCCGATAATTTGAGCTTCAAGCGCACCAACTTTTTTCTTTAATTGTTTTAAAATAATTCCGCTTTTTACCGGATAAAAATACATTGCAATATCAAAGGTTGAATTCAAATTAATAACCGGAGCAAACCAACCAACGCTGATATAACGCGGATATGAAACAACAAAAACAGTTCGTAAAAATTTAGCGCCCAATTTTAAATAATGAGGCGTAATTTCCATGCTGTCCGGCGCAATCAACTCATTGATAGAAAGTAAACCACGGCGGAAAGTTTTTTCCTCACTTACTGTTTCTTCAGCAGTTTTCGCCTCGCTTTCAAAACGTTCAAAATCTTTTGACGGTGCGTTTAAGCCACCACTAACATCAGGCTCTTTTTCGAGCTCGTCTTCTACTGGTTTTTTCTTAAATATTTTTTCGAAAAATTTTACCATATTTCTATTATTCTTCAAGACGCAATTTTTGAACTTCTGCCAAATGCTCATTAGCGGCCGTTACCGGATTATAGGTATCATAGTACAATTCAATCAAGCTTTGCGTATCAAGTTCAATTGTATTAAGTCCAATAGAGCTTAAACCGGAAATAACGTTATCAACACGTCGTCCGAGTTCTTTACGCAAGTGCATGAATTTCTCCTCTTTCATTTTAATAAGCGAAGTCGGACTAAAGGTTTCGGTAAGGCGTGAGAAAAAGCCTTTTTTCTTATCTGACAATGGATCATACGGAACAACAACGTAAAAACGTTTGTTCATGATCTTACTTAATGAAATCAATTCTTTTACATACGAAATATATTCGGTAATCTGCATCTTTAATAATTCGTTGGTTTGTTCCTTTTCTTTTTGCTTAAGTTGGCTCATGTACGCTTCAATATTCAATTCTCTTGATTGGATAACGATTTGCAATGGGAAACTAATATTATTTAAAAAGCTAACATAGGCGGCGATAATGGCGTTTTGCTCATCTTCATTCTTCAGTGCGAAGTTAATACTAGAAACCATAATAACCGACCGCAAATTGCCGTCTTTCATAATCACCGTATCCTGTCGAATACCGGCAATGTCTAAATATCGTAATGTTGATGGCCGGGAAGAACCGGCTGCTTTTTTAGCCATAAAAATTTAAGAAAAATCCTGCGGAATGTCTTTATGAAGTTCGATAACAACATCATCAGAAGACTCACCTTGATAAGACCCTTGCGTATCAACAATCAAAGAAAGTTCATTCAAACGACTTACGGAATACTGTCGTGCGGCGCTCGGCGCTGGACCGAGTGCTGATACTGTATCAAACTCAAGTGCTGTACTCAGTGTATCATCTTTGTGCCAAATGCGCAGCCCGGGTTTTTTTAATGTTTGCACTAAATTGAGGACAAAAAAATGAAATGCGGCACCGTTAATTTTAACAAAGGCAAAGGTTGATCCAATTGCGAAAAACAACAAGCCAAGAACAACGAACAAACTGAAATCAAAAATACGATAAAACACAGCGATAAGTAAAGCGGTAACAAGCATAATAACAAACTGTCGAACCGTAATCGGTCCAAAAATTTTGTCTTCAACATCAATAAATTGTGGTACGGTAAATTGCATCATACTAGAATTTCAAATCACGGTTAAGAGCAATAATAGCGGACAATTCTTGATTCTTAAGCGTCATTGGATCGTTTTGTGCTTCAGTAGCTAAAATATCGGTAATTGGTTTTCCTTCTTCAAGCGCCCGTCGACAAAGCATAAGATACAAATTACTTAAGGGACTTTCGTG
>CAYGIU010000057.1:0-5422 GCA_964350015.1 uncultured Gammaproteobacteria bacterium | reverse complement strand
AGCTGTGGGTTACTTTCTATGAAACAACTTCCTACTAAAAGCTCTCTTCTTGCCTTTGATCTGATCTTAGAGCAAGCGGAAATAAAAGCTGGAAATATAGCAGCAGACTTTGGCTGTGGTAATTCCTTGTTTTTTCTATATGCTCTTCTAACTTTGGTTGGAGAAAAAGGCTCTGTGTACGCGATTGATGTTTTGCCCCAAATCATAGACACAGTTAAGAGAGAAATTCGCCATCATAATTTAAGTGGCATAATCCCCCTTCAAGCGAATCTCGATCTGCCTAAGAATCTTGGACTAGATAAGAAGCTATTTGATCAAATATTCATCATAAGCACTCTTCATCAATCAGCAAATTCTTTAGCGATGATTTCTGAAGCCTCACGAGTTTTAAAAGATACCGGTTCTTTGATCATTGTTGATTGGCACACAGATTCGGTCCATCCCTTGGGCCCACATCATAGTCGACGTCTTGGCGAACAAACGGTTATTGAAACCGCTGAAACCCTAGGACTATCTCTTTATAAACAATTTAAAGCAGGGCCTTATCATTATGGCCTTATTTTCAAGAATAACTAATATGTCTAATTTACTAAGTCTTTCATTTTGGTTTAACGCCCGTCCAGAGCCTTTTAGCGCATATGGGCAAAAAGTAATGTTAATTATAGCGGCAGTCTTATTTATCGTCGGAGTTTTATTACTTTTTAGGTTTTTCATTAAAAGTCTTGCAAAACACAACTCTATTTTAAGGAAAGTCGGCGCTCTTCTTATCACCAATGCCTTTGTTGTGGTTTATTTTTGGTTCTTAGATAACCAAATAGTACCTCTATTAAGAGCGCGCGCTTGGTACGCGATCTGGATAATCATTGTTATCCTTTGGGTTGTATTTATGATTAAGTCATATCGCAAAAAGATTAGATGGCATGAATCACAAGCAAGAAATTCAGAGTTGAACCGCTATATTCCATAGTTTCAAACAATTTTAAAAAAGCCCTCAATTTTGGGGGCTTTTTTGTTTTACCTAGAACAATTCTAATGTTCTATATGCAACATTCTAAGAAAATAGCTAATATTGGGGAAAATATTGCCATATCGTTCTTGCTAAAGCATGGGTTTACGATAATCCATCGTAATTTCATGGTTTCGCATCATGAAATTGATATAATTGCGGAAAAGACCGGATTTTACTATTTATTTGAGGTTAAGACAGTTGATAGGCGCTCAAAGATATTTCCTGAAGAACAAATCTCAAAGAAGAAACGAAAATACTTATTTCAAGCGCGGCGTGATTTTAGCCAAAATACAGGCCTTTTAGAGGATAAAATTTTTATTGAATTCATTGGTATTATCCTGGATTTTAAAAATAAAATGGCTAATATTAAATACTTTTCACGATTTTAGAAATGTTTTTACTATTGACTTAAATATCTAAATATGATAAAGTATTGCAGAAATTTCCCCCTTTGCTTAAATGGGGATTTTTTATTTAGAAACACATTTTTATGAACCTATTTGCGAAAAAAACATTTTTAGTTGAAAGCTTGCGACAAATATTTGTGGTAATTATTTTGCTTTCTTTTATTCATAACTTTATCGTCTTTCCAGTGCAAGCCGCATCAAATGATGATACATACACGCCACTTATTGTTGGTCGGTCCACTATTATTAAAGAACCTAACTCTGTAGAAAAACATTTTGAACAGATTTCTGCGGCCGATCCAAAACAAAATACTAATAATATTGATTTTAAACTTATTAAACCAATTATTGTTGAAAATCCTGCCAAAGCAGATACTATAAAATCAACAATAAAAACCGCTATTCCGGGGACTGGGCGCGTTGTTACTTTAACCGCTTATAATTCCGAACGAGCGCAAACCGATGGCGATCCCTGTACCACAGCTAATGGTTTTAATGTTTGTAAGCATGGCATTGAAGATACTGTGGCCGCAAACTTCTTACCGATGGGTACTGAAATTAAAATTCCTGAATACTTTGGCGATCGCGTCTTTGTTGTACGCGACCGTACAGCTCGTAAGTATGGTGATCGTGTTGACGTTTGGATGCTTAAGAAAAGCGATGCTCTGCAATTTGGTAAGCGCCGCTTACAAATTGTTATTGTCGAATAACCTAATCTCTAAATTTTAACAAGTAGCCACACAGCTAGCTGTGTGGCTACTTGTTTGAAAGCTATATAATTGGTATATTACGTTCGTGGTCGCGTAGCCAAGTGGCTAAGGCAGCGGTTTGCAAAACCGCCATCGTGGGTTCGAATCCCACCGTGACCTCAGAACAACCACCCAGCTATCTCTATTAGCCGGGTGGTTTTTAAGTATAGGTCTTATTGGACTTAATCTGTGGATAAGTAGTGGATTCTGTGCATAAACTATCGTTTTAAGTCTAGACATTGCTAGACTTAAACTGTTGAAAAGATTTTTAAATATAAAAAAGCCCATAAAAACTATTTATTTTTCATTATTGACCTAGCTCCAAATATGTGCTATACTTTAAGTATAGATGGTTCTTTTCACTTGGAAGCTTTTGCAGGTAAGTACTTGTGCAAATTCTTCCCTATTCAACTTGGATAAAACTTTTAGAGGCAGAGCTTATATGTCCTCAATAAAATAAAAACAAAATAATTTGGTCTGATTTTTGACCCCATGTACAAAATCAGCACCGTACCCAGGTGAATAGAAAAGTCTCACAAATAAGCAGGAGACATATTCCAGCGAAACAACAATCAAAAAGTATTGACGTTGGAATGGACCCAATATAAAATCCATAAATCAAATTTTACGGGATTACAATTGGGTCCTTTTTTTATACAAAAAACCACCGCTTTTAGCGATGGTTTTGTTTTATATAAATATTTATACACTAGGAACGACCTCGGCCTTTGGTATATTGCGGAACATATACCATTGCTGAGCAATAGTAAGCAATGTTGAAATAAACCAATAGAAGGCCAAGCCGCTTGGCAAACTCATACAGATGAAGACTGTTAGGGCCGGCATGAAATAAAGCATCTGCTTATTCATTGTGGACATCATTGCTTCACTCTTTGAATCACCGCCAACAGAAGGTGTTTTCATCGGCATCATTTTTGCTTGAACATATTGAGAAACACCGGCAAGGATCGCCAAAGCAATATGTGGTTTTGAAAAATCTAAAAAGCCAAAGGCCATTGGATTAAGCATTCCTGGATTATAAACAAATGAATATAGTAAAACAATTGATTTCCCCGCTAACTCATCTCTAAAAACCTTAAAGATGGCCCAGAAAAATGGCAATTGAATTAAGAGTGGCAAGCAAGAGGAAAGGGGATTTACCTTTTCTTGTTTATATAATTCCATCATTGCCTTACTTTGCCCTTCTTTATCACCAGCAAACTTCTTTTTTATTTCTTCAAGTTTTGGTTGTAGGTTCTGTAAAGATCGCTGCCCTTCAAGAGATTTTTTTGAAAGCGGGTAAAGAATAACTTTTATAATCACTGTTAGGATAATAATAGCCAAGCCAATATCATGTCCCGGGATTGTATTGTAGATAAATACAAGCAAGTTTAAAATTGGTTGATAAAAGATTGTTGAAAAAATGTTTCCCATAGAATATAAAAATTAAATTAATGGATCTTCGCCGCCTTTGTTCCAGGGGTTGCAACGCAAAATTCTAAGCAAGCCCAACCAGCTACCGCGAATTATACCATAGCGCGAAACTGCTTGGTATGCATACTCTGAACAAGTTGGTCGAAAACGACAGTATCCATAAGGAAATAATGCCCGTAAGGGGCTATGATCCAAGGATAGTGTTTTTTGGTAGAGTCGTATGCAAAAAAGAGCTAGACGCCGAAGATGAAGGATAAAATAGTTCATTATCTAAAAACTCTCTTACTTAATAAGTACTGTAGTTCCCGCTCAATAGCGGAGAAGTCAGCTCGGACCGCCTCAGGACTAGCCATGACAATAAAATCAAACCCAATTGGTAATTGACTTTCGATTTTGGAAATAATGCTCCAGGCCCGGCGTCTAATACGGTTTCTAACAACCGCCTTCTTACTTACTTTTGTACTGACAACAACAGCAAAACGAGTTGTTTTTAAGTTATTTTTACCAATCTTAGCCTTAAACAAGGATCCATGTGCAGATCCTCGTATAGCAAAAACTCGCTCGAAATCGCGAGTCAGCCGAAGGCGACGCGATTTCGGAAGCATATATTAAACAGTTAATTTCTTTCGCCCTTTAGCTTTGCGACGCTTTAAAACGGTCCGGCCGTTCTTAGTTTGCATCCGCTTGCGAAAGCCGTGCTTTTTTTTGGATCGCCGAGTGTTCGGCTGAAATGTTCGTTTAGGCATACTTGTTATGAAATAATACAAACTAAAGCTACCATTATTGTAACATTACGTCAATTATCAACTCTATCCACTCTTTATCAACAGCTTATAAACAAAACAAGACCTTTTACGTAATTACTAGTTCCTGCTATAATGGCCGTTGACTTTACATTTAACCCTCCTATGGATCACGAACAACTTTGGCAGGCTGTGCTTGGTGAGATTGAACTCACTTTATCAAAGGCCAGCTTCACTACTTGGTTTAGAAATACGTTCATTGATTCATATCAAGATGGCCGAGTAATTATTTGTGTTCCAAACACATTTACTCAGGCATGGCTTCAAAAAAAATACTACCAAGAAATTCTTACGGCCTTTCGTAATATCACCAAAGAACCGATTAAAGAAATTTCTTATCGAATTGAAACTAAGAAAGTTATCGCTCGCCAAGTAGAGCGCATTCCGGGATCAGCACCTGTAGCCAATGAAGCAACACCACTTAAAACAAGTGGTCTTAATCGTTTTGGTTTAAATACATATTATACTTTCGCAAGTTTTATTGTTGGGAAGGGAAATGAACTTGCGTATGCTGCTTGTCAGGCCGTAGCAACTAATCCTGGACGAGCCTACAACCCATTATTTATTTACGGGGGAGTAGGTTTAGGTAAAACTCACTTACTTCAAGCGATTGGTAATGAACTTTCCAAAAAAACCGACAAGATTTTATATGTTACCTCTGAAAAATTTTCAAATGACTATATAAATGAGGTTCGTTCCGGCCGCGCCAAACAACTTAAAGAAAAATATAGAAATGTCGACTTACTATTAGTTGATGATGTTCAATTCATGGCTGGCAAAGATGGAACACAAGAAGAATTTTTTCATACTTTTAATGAACTTCATCAAACCAACCGACAGATCGTCCTAACCTCCGATCGTCCTCCTAAGGCCATACCAGCCCTTGAGAAGCGCCTACTCTCACGTTTTGAATGGGGAATGATTGCGGACATCACCGCTCCTGATTTTGAAACAAAGTTGGCGATTTTAAGAAACAAGTGCCATGAGAAGAATTATCCTTTATCTGATGATATCCTTAAT